>DATEHD010000001.1:0-9147 GCA_035279765.1 Candidatus Krumholzibacteriia bacterium
TCGGTGGTGTTCCTCGGGCGCAGCGGCGGCAAGCTGCGCCTCCTGGCCAAGGGTGCGATCAGCGCCAAGCATCCCTCGCGCGGCGCGCTCGAGCCGGGCAACGAAGTCGAGGTGCTCTATTATCATCGCGAAGGACAGGTCACGTCGTACCTGAAGGAAGTCTCGCTGCTCCATGTTCCCGCGGCGGGACGCGATTCGCTGCCGCACATGGCGGCCTACCTGGCGGCGCTCGAGCTCCTGAACCAGGTGTGCGTGCCGCAGGCGAGCATCGACTCGGATCTTGTCGACACGGCCGCGGCATTTCTCGCCTCGCCGCCGGCGCATGATCCGCTGTTCGTATTCCTCGCCTTCCAGATCAAGCTGCTCGCGGCGCTGGGTGTGTCTCCCGACACGATGGACTGCGTGCGCTGCGGTGAACGGCCGGACGACGGTATCTACAGCCCGCGCGACGGTGTGAGCTTCTGCGCCGAGCACGGCACCCAGGTGCCGGAGGCGGTGAAGCTGTCGCCGGAAATTGTCGATGCCGCGGAGCAATGCGCCGCGCAACCGTTCGACGTGCTATCGCACGGGGCGGTCACGCGCGGGGTCAGAAAAGAGTTGGGACGGCTGGTGCACTGGACCTATACTTACCACGTTCAGGGGTATCACCTGCCTCGTTCCTTGAGTCTCATTCAATAACAACGAACAGGATTCACGCCGTGGCCACGCGAGCTACCAAACGTGCGACGCGCAATACGTCGTCCGCGCCGAGCAAACAGGAAATCATCACGCGCCTGAACGCGTTCTGGGCGAAGCAGGGTTGCGTGCTCGTGCAGCCGTACAATTCCGAAGTGGGCGCGGGCACTCTCAACCCCGCCACATTTCTGCGCGTGCTGGGACCCGAGCCGTGGCGCGCCGCGTATGTCGAGCCGTCCAAGCGCCCGCGCGACGGACGCTACGGCGCCAATCCCAACCGTGTGCAGCAATTTCTCCAGTACCAGGTGGTGCTCAAGCCGTCGCCGCCCAACGTGCTCGAGCTCTACATCGAGAGCCTGCGCGCCATCGGCGTCGATCCCAGGCGCCACGACATCCGCCTCGTGGAGGACGACTGGGAAGCGCCCACCCTGGGAGCGTCGGGACTGGGTTGGGAAGTGTGGCTCGACGGCATGGAGATCACCCAGTTCACCTACTTCCAGATGGCGGGATCGCTCGACCTCGAGCCCATCACGGCCGAGATCACGTACGGGCTCCTGCGCCTGTGTCTCTATCTGCAGCACGTGGAGTCGGTGCTCGATGTGCACTGGGGACAGGGCATCAAGTGGGGCGAGATGAATCTCCAGGCCGAGCAGGAATTCTCCGCGTTCCATTTCGAGCATTCCAACAGTGAGATGTATTTCCGCATGTTCCAGGATTTCGAGCGCGAAGCGGCGCGCATGATCGAGGCCGGGCTCGTGCTGCCCGCGTATGATTACGTGGTCAAGCTTTCGCATGTGTTCAATCTGCTCGACGCGCGCGGCGCCATTTCCGTCACCGAGCGCACCGGCTACATCGCGCGCATCCGCGCCCTCGCGCGCCGCGTGGCGGTGGCTTACATTGCGAAGCGCGAAGCGCTCGGCTTTCCGCTCAGTACCGCCGCGATAGCGGCGGAACGAGCCGCGACGTCGAAAAAGAAGCGGGTACGCACGTGAGTGCCTTCCTCCTCGAAGTCGGCGCGGAGAACATTCCCGCGTCATACTTGCCGCCGGCGATCGCCCAGTTGGAGGCCGACGCCGCTGCTCTTTTCGCGCGCACGCGTCTTGTTTACAAATCCATTTATACAACCGGAACCCCGCGCCGGCTCGTGCTCGTCGTGAAAGACCTCGCCGCCCAACAGGCGGAGGGCGAAGACGTCGTCACCGGTCCGCCCACGTCGCGTGCCTTCGGCGCGGATGGCAAGCCGACGCCCGCCGCGGAGGGCTTTGCACGCGCACAGGGCATCGCCGTGGACAAGCTGGAGCGCATCGCCACCGCCAAGGGCGAATACCTCGGCGTGCGCAAGAAGCTGCCGCGCCTGGCCAGCCGGGCCGTGCTTCAAACCGAGCTGCCCGCGCTCATCACCGGGCTCAAGTTTCCCAAGACGATGAAATGGGAGGCGGGTGGAACGCGCTTTGCGCGGCCGCTGCGCTGGATGGTGGCGCTGTACGGCAAGGACGTCGTGCGCTTCCGCGTCGCCGACGTGGAGAGCGGGCGCGTGACGTACGCGCGCCCCTGGATGCGCGGCGAATCCGCGACGGTCTCCGACGCGGCGCGCTACACCGCCGTGGTGAAGAAGCTCGGCGTCGTGCTCGATCACAAGCAGCGCGCCGAAAAAATTCGCACCCAGGCGGAGCGTGCGGCCGGCGCGAAAGGATGGAAGCTCGTCGAGGACGACGACCTCATTACCGAGCTCTCGTTCATGGCGGAGGATCCGCGGCTGCTCACGGGCAGCTTCGACACGCGCTACCTCGACCTGCCGCAGGAAGTGATCGTGGTGGCGATGCGCTCACACCAGCGCTACCTCGCCGCCACCGACAAGCGCGGAAAGCTGGTGCCCCACTTCTTCACGTTCACCGACGGGCCCGTGACGGGCGCGGCGGAAGTGGTGCGCGGCAACGAGCGCGTGCTGCGCGCGCGCCTTGAAGACGCCGAGTTCTACTGGCACGAAGACGTCAAGCGCGGCGTCGAAGGCCTCGCCGCGGAGCTGAATCGCATCACGTTCATCGAGGGGCTGGGGAGTCTGGGTGACAAGTGGCATCGCGTGCTGGATGGAATGCGCGCGGTGAACGCGCAGCTTCCGATGAGCGCGAACGTCGATGACAAGACGCTGGCGCGGGTGGCGCACCTCGCCAAGGCCGACCTGGCCAGCACCATGATCCGCGACGGCAAGGAATTCACCTCGCTCCAGGGTGTGATTGGCTCGCACTACGCCCGCGCCTGCGGTGAGAGCGAAGCGGTTGCCGCCGCCATCGGCGAGCAGTATGCGCCGCGCGCAGCCACCGATCCCGTGCCGGCGTCGCTGGCCGGGCGTGTGCTCGGGCTCGCCGACAGACTCGACACGCTGGCCGGATGTTTTCTGGCCGGGCTCAAGCCCACCGGCTCGCAGGATCCTTACGCGCTCCGGCGCGGTGGCAACGGCGCCGTGCGTATCGCTGCCGAGCTGGGTGTGTCCCTCGAGCGGCTCGTCGACATCGCGGGAAAAGCGTACGCGCCCGTTCTCGGCGCCGACGATCTTTACGATCGCTGGACCACGAAGCGCACGGGTGTGGAGGTGGCGGATTTCATGCGCGCGCGCGTGGAGGCGTATCTCAAGGACGCCGGCATTCCGTACGACGTCGCCGACGCGGTGCTGGCGGTGGCGTGGGACCGTCCGCGCGTGGCGATGGCGCGCGCGCAGGACCTCGTGCGTCTGCGCGGCGACGCCCGTTTCGAGCGCCTCATCACGGGTGTCAAGCGCGTGGGTAACATTCTGCCCAAGGACCGCCGCCGCACGGGCGCCGAGTGGAGTGAAGTGAAAACGCTCCTCACCGAGCCGTCCACGTTCACCGCCACCCGCTTTGAAGACCCGGCCGAGCACGCGCTGCTCAAGGCGCTGCAGACCATGGTCCAGGAGCTCGACGCCGGACGGGAGGGAAAGCCCTTCGCCCAGGTCCTCACCTCGCTCTCCGGCCTGGCCACGCCGATCGATGCGTATTTCGACAAAGTACTGGTAAACAGCGAGGATGCAGCGATCCGCGACAACCGGCTCGCGTTCCTGGCGGCCACCTATTCGCTGTTCGGACGGTTCGCCGACTTCCAGAAGCTTGTCGAAAGCAATACACCCGCACGGTAGCGTTTTCGACGCCCCGCCCGGGCTCGCCTGTGAACGCTCGTTCACATCTCTTCGGAACCGTGGAAACCTTTCCCGCAAGTACACATTGACACTTTTCGTAAACCTGTGATACCCTTCTCGGTGGACTAGGGGCAAAGGGTTCGATTTCGGGGCGGGAAACCGCCCGACCCTTGCATGGCTTCATCTCTCACGGGCGTGCTGGTAATTAGACGTCCAGGTTCGCCGACCACCGTTGGTGTAGTAAGACCCGACACCTGACTGACTGACGGTTGTACAGGCCTGCTCCCTCGCGGACGAGGGAGATGAAGCGAGCGTCGTTTTCTGAATTACCGTTTTCGTTCCCCTTCTTCAGTCCGCGCAACGCTGCGCCCCAGCGGAGCGATGTAGTGAATAAATTGGGTTTCGCGTATTCACATTCCTTCTCAGCAACGATGGGGGAATACGTATGAAGAAAGTTTTGACACAGTCACTTGTCCTCGCTCTTGGCGTGGCGCTTGTCTCGTCGGCGGCGTACGCAAAGAAGGGCACGAGTGGCTATGGCTCTTATAGCCGGACCGCCAACTGGTCCGACGTGATGTCCGGGGACAATCCGGCCGCCGCTCAGCGTAATAACGGCGGTCTGAATGCGTCCGCTGCGGCCACCACGGTCGTCCTGAACTCGTCGAAGTTCGATTCAGGCGCATCGTGCGTTGCCAACAGCTGGACGACCGTGGATATCACGCAGCAGACCGGCGACTGGTGGCACGTCGACAATTTCACGACGGCGCCCTGGGCCGGCACGAAGTCGACCGGCGGCATCACCTTCAACCCGGTTCAGGGTACGAGGTCGATGTGGATGGCGGCTCTTCCGCCGACCGGTCCTCTCAACACGATCCTGTGCGGCTACGCTGCACTCCCGGGTTACGGTAACGGCTGGAACCAGGCCTTCTGCTCGAAGGCTTGCCTTGCCATCTCCGGCGGCCCGGATGCGACCAAGCTGGACGTTGCCTTCAAGCTGAAGTTCGACAGCGAGCCCAGCTACGACGGCACGGCCCTCGAGTACACCACGGACTGCGCTGGCAACGTTGGTTGGACTGAAATCGCTGGCGGTACGACTCCCGCGGCTCCGGCCGGCGGTTGGAGCGGACCGGACAGCATTTCGGTTGCCAATTCCTACACCGTCAGCGGCAGCACCGTTCGTGTGCGTCTGCACTTCACGGCGGATACGTCGTGGTCGAACCAGGACGGTTTCTATCCTGGCTTCGGCGTCGCGGTCGACAGCCTCAAGGCCGAAAACCTCGCGGTTGAAGGCTTCGAGTCGACGGCCCTGGGCTCGAACCAGTCGACCGACTGGCAGAGCTGCAACACGCCGGGCTACGGCAACTACCTGGCCCTCTTCAAGAAGGCCACGGGCGCGAACTACGAAGACCAGTGCCTGGACAACCTCGGTTGCTACTGGGCAGCTATCAGCGGTTCTACGGAGTTCTACACCTGCGGTAATCCGTCGCAGCCTTCACAGAAGGTCGTCCCGCACGTCAACGTGCGCGGCGAGTATCTGTCGAACGAAATCTGGTCGCCGGTCATGTCCCTGTCGGGCTCCTCGGGCAGCGATTTCCGCCTCCGTGGCACGGTGTATCGCGACCTGCCGCTCGACAACCTGATCTTCTACGTTTGGCACGTGCGCACCATCGATACCGGTGGCTGCCCGGGCGCGTGGGCAGATCGTAACTTCGTTTATTACGGCGATGCCAAGAACTGGCAGATCGACGAAAACCTCATCGGCTCCAAGGTCAACGTTGCCACCGGCGCGTCGATCCAGGTCGCCTGGGGCGTTCTCGACATGTGCCCGTTCTGGTGCGGTATCTTCGGTACCGGTCTGTGTCACAGCCCGGCGCCGTACATTGACAGCGTGAAGGTGCTCCGCATCGACACGATCGGCCCGCAGTGGGACGTTCGTGACATCGACACCTTCAACGATAACTTCTCGTCGGATGGCACCATCACTGGTACCGCCCGTATCGACGAAGCGATCGACATCAAGCCGAGCGCGAGCCCGACGTTCACGCCGGGTGACTCGGCCATCGTCCTGTTCCTGCTTGATCCGAAGTACCAGAACGCTTCGTTCACGACGACGTCCGCGGGTCTCTCGAATGACCCGACTGCGTCGACGTTCGTTGGTCGTAACAAGACCAAGAACGCGGTGTACGGCTACTTCACGGTGACGCCGTTCAATGCCACCAAGATCGGTCCGGCGATTTCGGAAGGTCCGGGCGGCACGGCCAACCGTTACCCCTACGTGGGTAGCGTCAGCGCAGGCGGCAAGACGTGGGCCAAGGTCCGCATGGACTACACGTACACGGGCACGGCAGCAGTGCCGGGTCTTGGTACGGGTACCCAGCCGCGTGTAACGCAGCGCTATAACATCGACATCAATGACAACCTGTTCACGCCTGGTGACACGCTTGAGTACTTCTACTCGGCGACCAGCGCGGACGGAACGACATACTTCTCCACCAACTGGGGAGCTACGTCGGTCATCGGTGACGTTGCCGCCAATCCGATGGAGGTCACCATTCTCCCGGCCGGCGGCTTCAACCGCGGCGGCGACATCCTGTATGTCGACGGCGCCGATGGTTTCGGTGTTCAGCCCTACTTCGATGGCGCGTTCATGGACATCGGTCTTGCCAACAAGGTTGACCGGTTCGATGTGCGTGGTCCTTCGTCGGGCGTCAGTAACCGCCTCGGTGGTCGCGTCGTTAACGTCGCGAACCAGCTGAACGCGTGTTACGCGAAGATCATCTGGGATTCGGGTCCGCTCTCCATCACCCTGGGTGACGGTACCGGCGATCCCGAAAAGACGGATGATTACGCGACGATGAACACGTTCCTTAACAACCTGAGCCCTGGTGTAAAGGGTAACGGCGGCGTCATGCTCCTCGGTGACCGCCAGGGTGAGACTCTGAACAGCTACGCCGGTGCCAGCGCGGTTACGTTCCGCAGCACTGACATGCCGTTCACGCTCATCAACAACAACCACCGCCTGGCCCCGACGTCTTTTGCGATCTCGCCGAAGATGATGTTCTGGCCGGGTCGTGCGTATAGCGACAACTTCACTCTGTTCGGCGGTTGCCCGGGCCTCAATGACTTCGATGTCCTTGGTGCCTCTGGTACGTCGCTGGTTCAGATGTCGTACAACACTGCTTCGAATGCCAACGGTGGCGTTATCTCTCATCAGCGCGTGAACGGTAACGGCGCGACGGCCACGGTCCTCCAGACCGGCTTCTCGCTCCTGTACGTTCGCGACGACGAGCTCGATGGCATCTCCGACAAGGCGAAGTTCCTGCACAGCTCGATCACCTTCATGGGCAACATTCTCGGACCGACCATCGGTGCGGGTCCTGCTCTGAAGAACAGCCTGTCGCAGAACTATCCGAACCCGTTCAACCCGCAGACGAGCATCGCGTTCACGATCAAGGATCGCGGTGCGGTGAGCCTCAAGGTTTACAACGTCAACGGCGAACTGGTGCGGACGCTGGCTAACGACAGCCGTGCGGCTGGCTCCTACACGCTGGTGTGGGACGGTCACAACGACGCCGGTCAGCCGGTTTCGAGCGGTGTCTACTTCTACAAGCTCGTGACGAACAACTTCTCGCAGACGAAGAAGATGGTTCTTCTGAAGTAAGGGGTTTTCCAACCGAGTTTCGTAGTCCCGCGGGGGCTGCATCGAAAGGTGCAGCCCCCGTTTTTTCCCCTATAGTTCTGGCGCGGCTTCCACCCGCGCGTCTCAGCCCCGGGACTCGGGCGGAGGCTTTCCACCCACGCCTCTGACTTGCCTCCCCGGGAGGCCGAATAACCGAAGTGGGTGGGGGTAATATGGGTCCCGGAGCCGACACTACTTCTCGGCGGGACGGCCCGGCCGGGACGGTGCGGAAACCGGGAATTCCGTTGACACTTTTTTCGGGATGCCCTTATATTTCAAACGCTTCAGTGTCAGTCCCCAACACCAGAAAGAGCCCGCACGGAGGAGTCGTTCTTCGAATGAGAAGGTACGTCCAGGGAATAGCTCTGCTGGCCGCGCTTGTGGCCGTGATGTCCGCGTCTTGCCGCCGCACCCAGCCCTCGCTCGTCGACCGCAACCAGCCACCCGACACGCAGCTCTGGTACGCGCCGCCAGATTCGAGTGATTACGAATACACCGTGCACATGTATTGGCGTGGTGTGGACAAGGACGGCACTACGGCCCGCTTCATCTGGGCCATTCAGGACACCATCGCGGGGCAGGGCCTGTCGTGGAATCCCGCGCTGCGCCTGCGCGATTACCGGCTCGGACGCATCACGTCGAAGACGGATTCGGTCTTTGCATTCAAGGCGTATCGCAACGTCTCCGGTGTTGGCGTGCGCAAGAACCGCCAGGCGTTTTTCGTCGCCGCCATCGACGACAACGGGGTAATCGATCCCCAGCCGGCCGCAGTCGAATTCGTCGCGACCATTGCGCAGCTTCCGTTCATACGCTTCACGAACGTGATCGGCGGCGTCAAGAAGCCCTACCATTTCACGACACCGCCCCGGGACACCGTCGGCATGTACGTGCCGTTTGCCATCAGCTATCACGGCGTCACGGTGAACGGTCATGTCCGCGGCTATCAGTACTTTCCGCTCAGCACGCTCATCGTGATTCCGGGCGCGGGCCTGTGGTATGACGACATCTCTGACACGCTGCGTGACTTCGCCAACACCACGACGGATCATCTGCCCGCGGGCCCATTCCGTTTTGCCGCCAAGTGCGTGGACGACGCCGGCGCGGAGTCGCAGGTGGACGCGGGTAGTTTCAAGAACGGTGTGAGCCAGGTCGTCGTCAACTTTGACCCGAACACGTGGATGACGAAGGCCAAGCGCACCACCTACTACGCCGATTCAACCGTTGTGAGGAACATCAATTTTACCGACAACAAGCCTGACACGGTCCCATACCGGAGCTGGGTCACGTTCTATTATTACGGCCACGATGACGCACGCGACACCAAGCTGTGCTCACTCGCCGATCCCGACGAGTGCCTCAACTTCAACGTCAAGGTGGTGCGCCAGTCCGCCCGCTTCGGCAATACTGGATTCGAAGACAGCGGCTGGCTTCCGCGCAACGGTGAGCACGACTCCGACGCCAACTCGACGGCGGACTCCAACAGCGTCAATATCGCCTCATTCGAGTACGACCTCTACGCCTCGACCGTGGATGAAAACAAGACCAAGGACGGCACACCGCCCAGGGTCCACATCATCGGCAACTACGATCCCACCATGGACACATTCGCCATGCAGGATCAGTTCAATGTGCCCATCAATAC
>DATEHD010000002.1:0-7659 GCA_035279765.1 Candidatus Krumholzibacteriia bacterium
GTGCTCGAGCACGGCCTGCGAATACACCATGTCGAGACTTCCCCGCTGAATCACCGACGGATCGAACCACGGGACACGGTACGTGATCGTGATCTCTTCGCCGTTGTCGACGCGCACCGTTTCACCCACATGCTCCAGCGCGCGGCGAATGGCCGCAATGCGCGCGGGCGCGAGACAGCGCGCCAGGCGCGCATCGGTCATGGTGCGCGCGGGAAACTCGTAAGACGCCAGATACGGCTTCGTCTCGGGGAATTCTTTTTCGTCGGGGAGCGCGGCGCGGTTCTGCAGCAGGCGAACCAGCTCATCCAGCAGCGCGAGATTGCGCGACGTGTCGGCATACTTCACGACGTCGAGCCCCACGTACGTTGAGACACCCGTGAGCAGCGCCATCACGCCGCTGCCGAGCGAATCTCCCGGGCCGAGCTCGCCGACCACGCGGGGCTCAGTGGAAAGCCCCGCCGCGTTGATCATGACGAGATGCCGCAGCCACACGGTGTAGCAATAGCGCGCGGAGTCGCTGCCCCCGGTCGACTTGGGCATGTACTTCTCGATGGGCGGCACGTAGGTGACCAGCCCACGAGCAACGCGCATGAGGATCACGCGCGCTCCTCCACGAGAGTGGCGAGCGTCTGGAGATCCGGAACTTCAAGGTCGGGCATGGCAGCGGATACGGCGGTGGCGCCTTCGCCCGCTTTGTCGTGGCGGCGGTTCACCCAGACGCACGAAATCCCCAGCGCGCGTGCGGGAGCGATGTCGTGAAAGCGGCTCTGCGCCGCGTGCAGCCATCGATCCTTCGCGACGCCCATGACCTCGAGCGCCTTTTCGAAATTCCGATGCGAGGGCTTGTACGCGCCCACCTGTTGCGCGGTGATGACGTAATCGAAGGTGATCCCGAGTGTGCGCGCTGTCTCTGCAAAGAGATCGTCGTCGGTGTTGCTGATGATGGCCAGCTTGCAGTGTTGCTGCAGGCGCTTCAGCGATTCGATCGTGTCGGGAAACGGCGGCCAATTGCCGAGCGAGTCGCCCAGGGCATCGACATCAATCGTTTCGGGCGGCACCTCGAAGCGCTGAACGATGCCGCGCGTCGCCGAACGCAACACGTCGCGATAGCGACGATATTCACCGGACTCCAGGGCACTCTCCAGGAGAGCAAACAGTTCGAGCGTGTCGTCGTCGGAGGCGCGGAAGTTTGCGGCGTCGCGGACGGGACGCAGTGCGTTCAAAATCCCGGTTTCCCAGTCGATCAGCGTGCCGTAGCAGTCGAAGCTGATGACGTCGAAGCGTCGAAAATCGAGCAACGGAAATCCCCGCGAGAAAGAGAGCAGGAGCTAGCGCGCGTCGCCACCGCGGCGAACGTAAGTTTCCCACGCGGCTTGCTGCGGAAAGTGTCGCACAAGGAGGTAAGCGGCGACAACGAGGAGAATGTAGAAGTCGCTGCGCGACCGGGTGATCATGAACAGCGCCAGGCCCAGCACGGCCGGGCCCTCGGCGAAGGCGGCGGTGATGATCGACGCGCCGCGCAGGCGTGTGAGCCGTGCTTCCGGCGTGGGTGGCGCGCTGCGCAAGAGAACTGCCTTCACCACGGTGGCCGTGAAGATGAACAGCCCGGCGAGGGCAAAGAAGGTGATGCGGAGCATGCTGATTCCCGTCATGGGCGCGGCAGACGGCGGCGCGGAGCGACGCAGGATCTCAACAATCACCACATACGCCGGCAAGGACGAGGCAATGGCCAGCGTGATTGTGCGTGCCTGTTTGTATGCGGCCGAGATCTTTTCGAGCGGGAAATCGGGAGCCGGGGCGGGCTGGGGCATGGACTAGCGTTCCTTCCATTCGTAACCGCACTCTTTGCAGGTCCAGCGGCGCTTGCGCCACGGAACGATGAAGCCGAGCATGAGAACGGACATCGCCGCCATGCGACGGCTGAAGCGCGTGAAGTAGACGTCGTCGCAGTGGCAGCGCGGACAGATCATTTCTTCTTCCGAGCCGGCGCCGGCGACGACCACCAGCCGCGGACGCGGGCGCAAAATTTCGCGCGCCTGCTCCGCTTCCCCCACGGGCACCATCAGCTTCACGCCGCCGACCGCGTTGGAGAGCAGCCAGTCGACACGGACCAGGTACTCGTCGCTCACAACGCACGTGATCCCGTCCGCCTCGAGCTGCGTGCGCGCCAGGTGCGCCTCGACGGGACGGCTGAAGGATGCGACGGTGACCCAGTTATCTCTCATGCTAATAGTCCTGATCCTCGAGCAGGTGCTGCCATTCGTTGATGGTCTCCCACACATACTTGTCGCGGAAGCGCTTGTCGAATTCGCTGTTGAACGACGTCGCGGCCGCGCCGGACAGTGTGGTGATGTCGCGCGTGCCCTTCAGCACTTCGCTGAAAATCCACTGGTCCGCGCTCTTGCAACGTCCCGACCAGCGTGCGAGCTCACGGAACGTCATGTCGAAGAACGCTACGACGGGGATGCGCTCCTTGCCGTCGGTTGCGTATTCGTTCATGAGCTCGGGCGCGTTCTTCTTGAGGACGACGCTGAGCTCCATGCCGGGAACTTCATCGCACAGGCGCGCCAGCACGGCCACACTCTGTACCACATCCGGACACCAGTCCTCGGCGATCGCGAGCACCTGGAGCGGTGTGCGACCGTTGAAGAACGAAATGACGTCTTCGTCGAAATCGAACGCGCCGTAGTAGTCCTGCATCTGGCTCGCCGCTTTCGCGGACGAAATGAACTGCTTCCAGGAGAGGCCGCCGTTGTAGTACGGCGCGACGTCGATTTTCGGCTCGGGCATTTGGGCTCCTTCTATTGGTAGTCCTAAGTGAAGTGTAAACGCTGACGCCCTCGCGGGCAATGCCCGATGCGGGCCTAGCGCAACATCATGAAGCCGCCGAAACGGCCCGTGACGCCCTTTTCGGCGCGGTGCGAATAGAAGAGATCCGTGTGGCAGGCGGTACACAGGCGCGCAATTTCAATCTGCTGCTCGGGAACACCGACACCGGTGAGGATGAGCTCGTTGGCGCGCCACAGGTCGAAATGCTTGCGCCCCGCGTTGACCGAGGCGCGAAAGCTCCCCGCCGAGGCCATGTCGGGCTCGACCAGAACTTCGTCGGCATATTCCGGTAGAAACTCTCCCACCGCGCCGATGACCTCATCGCCCACTTCGTAGCAGCACGGTCCGATGGACGGGCCGATGCACGCAATGATGTCATGTGGAAACGTGTCGAAGACGGCGTGCATGCGCCGGATGGTTTCAGCCGCGATGCTCGCGACCGTTCCGCGCCAGCCCGCGTGCGCGATGCCGATGGCATTGTGTCGCTCGTCATAGAGAAAGATGGCTGCGCAATCCGCCGTCAGAATGACGAGCGGCGTTTGCGCAGAATTGGTGATGAGCGCGTCGACATCGTCGAAGGCGCCGCCCTCGTAGCCATTCGGCACAAGCGCGATGTTGGCCCCGTGCACCTGCCGCGCGAAGGCGAGTTGCTTTGCGTCCTTCTCGAAGAGCGCCGCGACACGCTTGCGATTCTCGCGGACGTTCTGTGGGTCGTCCGCTGTCTTTCCGCCCAGGTTCAACTTGGCGAACGGCCCTTCGCTCACCCCACCGTGCCGCGTCGTTACCAGCGCCTGCACGCCGGCGCAGGGCTCCAGCAGCTCACTCGTAAAGAACCGGACTCCGTCGCGCTCCCGCTCGATCAATCCGCCCACCGCCCGTAGCGCGTGAGAAACGCACTCTCATAGAACTTGTGGCGCCCGTCGACACCCACAGGAGTGTTGCGATACGTCCGCGTCCACGCCCTCCGCGCCCGCCAGAACGCCTCGCGCGGGACGTCGCGGTCGAGCGCTGGGTTAGTCACGGTATTGTCGTAGAGCGTGTTTTTCCGGACGGCGGCCTCTGCGTCCGCACCGTAGGCGATGATTGCGCTCACGGGCGGCTTGATGCGCCCAGTGGCGACAATGATATTACGCGTTGCCGTTTGATCGCCGTTGGTACGAACGGCGATGCCCGCGTTACCACAGTTGTAGATGACGTTCTGTTCAATCCTGACTCGACCGAGTTTGCCACCGGGGTCGGGAATGTTCTTATCGGACCACGGGGATGTAAAATATGCGCCCGCCATGCTGATGCCCGCGTAATAAACATCTTCGACGATGTTTTCCTTCATTATGAGCGAAGACGTGTCGCCAAGATAGAAACCACCCGTCAAGCCGCGAAAGTGGTTCCGTTCGACGGTAGCGGTGGCATCGCACATTAAGTCTATTGCTTCGTTTCCTATCTTGTCGGATGCGCCGCTGCCTTCGATCAAATTGTTCCGAATCGCCGCATGTGTATTCTCACGAAGACTAATCGCCGAAAAATTACGCGAAAATTCGTTGAACTCAATGGTCAGCTCGGCATCTTTCCATCCAACCACGCCATTGGCCGGGCGAGTGCCGCGGACAACCTCGCCAGCGCCCTCCAGGCCTGTCGCCGAATCTTCCTTCATAACGCAGTTGGCAATTCGAACTCGACTCTTTGTAATCAAGACCCCAGCCATGGTGCTACCAGCAATCAAGTCCCCAGCTATACTGCGATCAACGTCGTTGCCTGTAATCGCAACATGTTCGAGTTCGCAATCTGCGCAGTCCTTGAACCAGATTCTGAAATAGGCATCGCTGACTATAACCGTGGCTTCGACACCTGACCCTACCAGACGAACCCGCCGCCCTGAAACCACCACTCCGACACGAACCGGATCATTGGTCGCGTAACTATTACAGGGGCCGAGCCCGGGATGTTCATCCATCCCCGGCAATACATAGCGGCCTGGCGCGATTTGAATCGTCACGTCTTCGAGCGGAGCGTGCAAAGCGGAGATTAGTTCGTCGGGATTCGCAACATTGATAACTCGCGACGATGACTCACGCCCCGACGTTCCAGCGAGCACTGCGCCAACAACAAGGGCCCATGCGAGAGAACGCATGGGCCCATGCTAACGCGGCGGCGATCAGATTGCCAAGTTACCTGTAGAGCGCCTTGACAGCTCCCCATGTCGAGGCTTCGGTCGCGACGGTTGGCTCCCAGTAGGGACGGCAGAAATGGGTGTGCTCTTCATAGTTGATATCGTTGCGGCAGTCGGTGCTATCTCCGCTCGTCACGTGCGTTCCCTCCCAGTAGGCTATCCGCCACTGGAATGCGCAGTCGGAAATTGCCGGTCCGCCGCCAGGGAGTTGTGGGTTTTTTGCGGTTCGAATCCAGGAGCAATCGGGTGAGCCACCGACGAACATGTAGTTCAGCGTCATTACTGGACAATCGAATTGACACGTATTGTCGAACATGACGGTGACGCCGGTGCTGGGATCGCCTGTCACATTCAACCAGGGCGAAGAACTGCTCAGCAGTGTTCCTGTGAACCCGCTGGAATGCTCGATCCGGAAGCTTGCGCCCGTCACGCCACTGCCAAGACGCACCATCACGTAAAGAGTGTGCGGTCCTGGTGTATCTGCCGTGGAACAGAGCGCAGCAGGCCCATCTTCGGTATAAACGCCTAATGTGTTGACCTGGGCGAGAGACACCGACGGAAGCAGCAGGCAGACAAGAGCCAGCAGATACCTCATGGTTGATCTCCCTGAGCGCTAGCGATAGAGCGCCTTGACCGCACCCCATGTTGACTCGTCCACCGGAACCGGCTGTTCGACGGGCCGACATCCATATCCCGTGTGACCAACACCGGCCAGGTCGGAACACAGGACGAAAGGAAACCCGTTCGGGTAGCCAAGGGTTTGAATGTGCGTCCCCGCCCATTCCGCGGCTTTTCGATTGCCGGCACAGTCGTACAAATCCAGGAATCCGTCCACGGATGACGGGTCTGCGGCCGTCCGAATGTACGAGCAATCGGCCTCAATCCCCGACATCATCCAGGTCATCTCGAGAACGGTAACGACACTGCCCGGAATGCATTGGTTGTATGTGACCGTGATGCCTGTGTACGGGTTACCAACTGTGGTCCCGTTGGGAGCCGACCACGACACGAGGAAGCCGGTGAACCCGGGTGACGTCTCGACTTTGAAGCGGACGGCCTTGGTTTCCAGGCTCAGATCCTGGACGACCCAAAGCGTCACGAGACCCGCCCTATGCTCCATCAGGCACTGTGGTGGATCACCAAGGTAGGACAATGTGTATACGCCGATCACTGGCTTGATGGGGTCGGCCGCGACGGCGCACGGGAAAAGCGCGACAACGAGAAGCAGAATGGAGAGAAGGTACTTCATTATCGCACCTCCGGTTGAACGGCACTGCAGCGATTAGTTTACACCAAAACGGGAGGGCGAATCACGTGTGAAACAGAGCGGCGCGGCGAGTGGCATTGAGTCACACCATCACCGCGCCGCGGGGGCGAAAGAGGGTTCGGGAGTCTCTATCGCATGATGACGAATTTCTGCGTGCGGCTCTGCGTGCCGACCGTTAGTCGATAGAAATAGACACCGCTGGGGAGCTGGTTGCCCTTCGTGTCACGGCCGTCGAAGTAGAGATCCTGCATGCCGCCCGTGGCGGGGACCACATGTTCGGCCACGCGACGGCCGGAGATGTCGAACACATCGACGTGCGCACTCCCGGCGCCGGGAGTGTTCATGCGAAATCTGGTCACGTCGCTGAACGGGTTGGGCGAGTTGGGAAGCAGCGTGATCGCTGACGCGGCCGGTGTATCTCCCACGCCGCTCACGGTCGAGCTCACGCTCACCTTCACGTTGTCGATGGCCCACGACTCGTCGATCCCGCCCTGCCACTGGTCGGCAGCGGGACCGGAGATGGCGCTGATACTCCACACAATGGTGACGGTGCTCGCGGTGTGCGCCACGGTGAACACGGGGTCGACGCCCATGTTGTAAGCGCGGTCATGGTCGTAATAACCGCCCCCGGTAAAACCGAGGTTGGTTCCGGAGCTCAACAGCCCGCCCGCCGGCGCCACGTAGTCGCTGTTGTCGCCAAGCGCGAGCTGGAACCAGTGCGAGAAAACTTCCGTCCCGTCGATGGAGACCTTGAAGAGCTCGGTGCCGTCCCAAGAATCGATAATGGCGGCGAGAAACGCGAGGCTCAAATGGTCGTGAGCGGGCAAACCTGACAGAGTGAGTGTGGTGTTTGAAAGCGGCACACTGGTGAAGTGCAGGAAGTTGCCGCCAAACTGGTTTCCCACGGGGCCGAGACCGTTGTAGCCCTGTACGCCGTCGATGACACATCCGGGCGCAGTGAACTCGGCGGGCATACCGCTCGTGAAATCGGTGAAGAACACGGTCGTGCTCGCCTTCGCCGTCGACGACAAGCCGAGAATCAGAACACTAAGAAACAGGAATGGGCGGAGAAGCCTCATCGCAGCGACCCTCTTTCGGTTGTTTGGCTGTCGGCTCCCTTGCTTGGACGCAGCCGTGAAAAGAGAATCACACGGGCGGACAAGAAAGTGCGGCGCGGTGATCCGTTGGTGTGCTGGACCTCCGCGCCGCGGGGGCGAACCTCGCTACCTTTCTAGCACCCTATTGCAGGGTCAGCGACGCGGGTGGCGACGTCGTGACCACATCTCCTTGTTTGAGCGCCCGCACACGCCAGGTGAGGGCGGCTCCGGTCGGAACATTGGCGAAGGCCGCACGATCGACACTGATGTTCGTCGTGGTCACGGCGGCGCTGTGCAGG
>DATEHD010000003.1:0-6937 GCA_035279765.1 Candidatus Krumholzibacteriia bacterium
CGACGCCGGGGCCGCCGCAGACGCCGCCCCCGCCAGTCCCACGGCGGAGGAGCGACCCGCCGGAACCGTTCGTTCATGACCGGCCTGATCCTGGCGCTCAACCGCGTCTTTCGCCGCCCCAACGTGGGCGGCCGCGAGTCCGCGGAAGCCTATTCGGACTGGGAACGTCACTGGGGAAAAGAGTTTGCGCGGATGTACATGGAACCGGCCGGGGACCTGCGGGGTAAGCAGGTACTGGATGTCGGATGCGGCCTGGGCGGCAAAACGGTCGCCTACGCCGAGGCCGGGGCGGCCGTGACGGGCACCGATCTGCTGGAAAAAAACGTGGAGCAGAGCGGTGCGTATGCGAAGATGAAGGGCGCCCGGGCGGAGTTTTTTGTCGGGGATGCGGCGGCGCTCCCGCTCGGCGAAGGCGCGTTCGACACCATCGTCGCCAATGACGCGATGGAGCACTTCGCCCAACCGGAGGTCGCACTGCGGGAGATGGCACGTGTGACGAAGCCGGGCGGCGCAATCTGGATCTTTTTCACACCCCACTTTTCACCCCTGGGCTCGCACCTGTACGATTACGTTTACACCCCCTGGTGCCATCTCTTGTTCACGCGCGGGCAATTGCAATCGGCGATTCGCGCCGTGCTGAAAGAGCGCATGCGGGGAGAATCCACGGAGAACATCGAAGCGCGCGTCGGGGAGATCATGGAATCGTACGACCGTGATCTCAATCATATGAGCGTGCACAAGTTTCTGGGGATCGTGCGCATGGTCGACGGCCTGCGCGTGTCGAAACTGGAATTGAAACCGGCGAAGTTTTCGTTCCTGAAACCGCTCACACTGGTGCCGGGTGTGCGTGAGCTGGTGAGCGGCTTCGTGGTGTGCCGGCTGGAGCGCGTGTGAGCACCGCGCGCGTGATGATGCACCGGCGCAGCGATCGCACGCTCATGTGGGCGGTGGCCGCGTCCATTTTGTTGCACGCAATTTTTTTCATACCGGGCGTGCGCGACATTTTCAAGACGGTCACCGAGGTGAAGGATGCGCTCAACGCTCCGCCACCGGATGTGCCGATGGAGTTCACGCTCGTGCAGCCGCCGGAGAATCCGACGCCGCCCGAGCCGGACCAGAAAACGCCGTATCGGTCCACGGTGGCGTCCGCGGCCAGCGACCAGGACGCGCGCAACACGAATTCGAACACGCCGCACAGTGAGGGCAAGTTCCCGATCCCGGACAATCCGGGGCACCCGGGCGGCAATGACGGCGGCGGCAAAGCGGAGCTGCCGGCCATGCCGCCGGAAGAAGAGGGCCTGGGCGACGCCATCAAGCGCTCCAAATGGACGAGCGAGATCAGCCCGCACCAGGAGCCGTCGTTTGCGGACGAAACGGAAATGTTCGACGAGCCGGGATCGGCGCGCGCGTCCATCGGCGGCATCTCGCTCTCGACGACGGATTGGGATTTCGCGCCGTATCTGCTCGACCTGAAGCGGCGCATCAAGCAAAAGTGGATTCCGCCCATCGCCTTCACCGCGCTGGGCGCCGTGCACGGATACACATGGGTGCGCTTCAAGATCTTTCCGGACGGTCACATGGAGGACCCGGAGGTCATCGAAACGGAAGGACACGATTCGCTGCACCGCTCGAGCCTGAACGCGGTGAAAGGCGCGGCGCCGTTTCGCGAGCTGCCCAAGGACTTTCCGGACAAGTTTCTCGAAATCGAGTTTGGTTTTTATTATCTGCTGCCCGGCGACGAAGACAAATATTTCAGGAACGGGCGGTTCGTGCGCAAAGATCAAAAGGAGCAGCCGTAGATGTGGGATTTATTCCTGAAGGGCGGGCCGGTCATGTACCCGCTCGCCCTGATGTCCGTCCTCACCGTCGCGGTGATCATTGAGAAGGTCTTCTCGCTGCGCACCTCGAAGGTGATTCAAGGCGAGATCGTCAGCTGTATCGAGTCGATCCGGACGCCGGCGGATATCCCGCTCGCGGTGAAAATCTGCGAGCGCTTCGACACGCCCTTCGCCAACATCGTCCGCGCCGGGTTGGCCGAAGCAAACAAGCCCATCTTCATCATACGCCAGGCCATGGAAGACACGGGGCGCCGCGAAGTGAAGCGTCTCGAGCGCTACATGGTGGTGCTGGAGACGGCCGCCGCGTCGGGCCCGCTGATGGGACTGCTCGGCACGGTCATCGGCATGATCCAGGTGTTCTCGGTGATCAGCGTGTCGGGCGGTGGGCAGGCGGGCATGCTCTCCGGTGGCATCGCGCAGGCGCTCATCGCCACGGTGTCGGGCCTTATCATCGCGGTGCCGGCGCTGATCGTGTTCAACTTTCTCGACGCGCGCATCGAGAACCAGGTGGTCCGCATCGACGAGTACTCGCACGTGCTCCTGAAGCGACTTTCGGCCATGCGCGAGGACAGCGACCGCGAGCTGGCCGAGTACGAAATTAGAAAGCAACACTAGCGAAGTATTATGGAATTTCGTAACAGTAAGAGGAAATCCCGCTCGGTGTTCGTGAACGTGACATCGTTCATCGACGTGCTGTTCGTGCTGCTGTTGTTCTTCATGGTGTCGACGACATTCGTGAACCAGCCGGCGATGAGCCTCGATCTGCCCAAGGCGGTGCACACGCAGGGCACACGCCAGCCGGCCATCATCGTGTACGTGGACCAGCACGGGAATGTCCATTTGAACGACGAGCCGGTCGATGACGCGTTGCTCGATACCGCGCTGCGCTCGCGTCTCGCGACGTCGGAAGACAAGGCGGTCGTGCTCAAAGCCGACTCGCGTGTGTCGCACGGCACGGTGGTGCACGTTCTCGATATCATCAAAGGTGCGGGCGTGCAGAAATTGACGATTGCCACGCAACCCACCTCGTGACGGTCAACTTGACCCCCTGTTACCCCTGTGATAGAAGGTTGCGATGAATTTGCCGTCTTTTCGCGTGCGCGCTGCGGCGTTTGCACTGCTTGCCGTTCTCGGCGTGTGGCTCTCGCTCCTCTCCTGCTCCTCTGATCCGACCAGCTCGCTCGGCTCCGACAGCGATTTGCTCGGCAGCAAGCCGGGCACGGTGTATACCGACACGCTGGATGCGCAGGACGATACGACCTACGCGTTCAACCAGCCCATTGCCGTCGGACAGTCGATCGAGACCGGCTACGATTCGGTTTATACCCGGACCATGGTCATCGACGTCGGCTTCACCCTGGTGACCTCCCATCCGGGCGACACCCTGCGCACGGTACAGAGCGCGTCGCTCCATCTCTCGACGGGAGCGCTGACGCAGGTCTTTCCGGTGCGCTTTTACCAACTGAATCGCCGCTACACGGAAGGCGACACCCTGAGCGACTTCAGTCATCTCACCGACGCCGATGCGATTCTCGATCCTGTGAAGAACAGCATTGATCGCAACCTGGAAGCGGCCACGCAGCTGTATCCGATTCCGGCGTCGCTGGCGCAGAGCTGGATCCGCGACGACACGACGCGGACGGCAATCGCCATCGTCTACACGGATCTCGCCAACCAGCGCGTGGCGGGTATTCCGTCCTCGGAAAAAACCGACAACCATCCCTATCTCCTGGTCAACTTTACCGACGGGCGCTCACGCTCGTTCGAAGTGGCCAACGACGCGACGGTGTACAAACCCCGCCAATCGACGCCGAACCTCGTCGTTTCCGACGGCTTTCCGCGCCGCGTGTACCTGCGCGCACCGCTCGCTTCGCTGCAGAAGGATTCCGCCGTGCACACGGCGCATACGCTCCTTCACGTGGTTCCCAATTCCTTCTATGGAACGCAGGCGGACACCAGCGAGTTCACGCTTGTCCTTTATATCCCCGACAGCACGGATCCGAAGGCGGCGGCGTTCAAGACGGGACAACGCATCACGGAGCAGGCCATCAAGCAGGGCCAGACCAAGATCGATTTCCCGATGACCAATGCCATCTTCCTGGTGCTGGAGAAGAAGCTCAAGAACAACGGATTCGCCATACGCTGCGCCGACGAGAACACGGTGCCGCGCAAGATCGAGTTCTACGGATCGGATGCGGCCGACAGTTTGAAGCCGCGCATCTTCATCACCTCATCGACGCCGGCGGACTTCCATTGAGGCGCCCCCTGCGGACACTCATGATCGCTGCGCTCGCGACGGCCGCACTGGCCGGGGCGCGCACGGGCGCGCGCGCCGACTCGATCTTCGGCATCAATTTCATCGGTGAGCGCGTGGAGCCGGGCGATGCGCGACTGGCGGCGTTGGGCGGCTTCGTGCATACGGTCGACGATTCACTGGGCGTGCTGCAGTACAACCCTGCCGCGCTGGCGTGGATGAAGCGGTTTTCGTTCGGCGCGGCGGGCTATTTCACAAGCGATGTCAACAAGTCGGCAGACGTCGACCAGCGCAAGAACGGCACGACGTTCTCGCATCTCCTGTTTGCATTTCCGCTCTACAAGCAGCGTCTCACCGGCGGCGTCAGCTTCCGCGGCCGCTACGACGCGGACGGCGAATTCATCACCTCCGGCGTCACCACCGAGAACATCACCTACAACGACCACTACGAGCGTACCGGCGGACTCTTCTCGGTGCCGTTCCAGGTGGCGTTCGATGCCGGCAACTATCTCAAGGTCGGCGCGTTCTACTCGCTCGAGCGCGGCAAGGTCGAAGAAACCTGGCTCAAGGAATTCCCGGGCAACGATGCGGACGCCTCCAGCGACCGCGAGAGCGTTTTCCAGGGCCATGCCTACGGCGCCGGCTTCGTCACCCGGCCCGTCTCGCGGCTTTCGATCGGCCTCACATACGAGTCCAAAATCGATTACGATGTAGACGTCACCGAGAAGTTCACGAGCACGAGCGCCGACACGAACACCTCGGCCAAGGCGAGCATTCCGGCGCGAATAACGGCCTCGTTGTCCTTCCGGATGACGCGCGAGATGACGCTCTTTCTCGGCGGCTCGCGGTGCGACTTTACGAAGTTCGAGGGCACCACATTCCCGAGCGACCGCCTGGCGGAAGAACGGATCGGCTCGGTGGGCGTCGAGTACCGCTTGGGCGAATCGCACACGCCGCTGCGCGGCTCGTTTACGTACGAGCAGCTGCCGTACACGATCCCGGCCGGCGAGAACATCAAGCGTTACGCGTTCGCGGTCGGCACCGGCAAGATCATGCGCGGCGGACGCGGCAAGGCGGACATCGCGCTGCAGTTCGCCAACACGGGCTCGGTCAACACCAATACGTATTCAGACCGCTCGGTTCGCTTCTTCCTGAGCATCACGGGGTCCGAGGACTGGAAGCGCAAGAGAGACCGGAGATCAGAATGATTCGCCACAGGATTTTTGCGGGCGTGGTTTTCATCGCCCTGTGCGTCGCGGCGGCAAGCTGCAAGAAAGAAGCCGCCGAAAAGGCGGCAGCACCGCCGGCGGCCAAGACCGCGACGCCGCTCGGGGAGCGCCTCAATGCGATGGCGCCCGCGGCCCAGATCGACACCATGCGCGCACTGGTGAAGGCGGATACGAACAACGCGCAGATGCGCTTTCTCGCCG
This sequence comes from Candidatus Krumholzibacteriia bacterium, assembly GCA_035279765.1. Taxonomy (GTDB): domain Bacteria; phylum Krumholzibacteriota; class Krumholzibacteriia; order WVZY01; family JAKEHA01; genus JAKEHA01. The sequence continues at coordinate 5,523 of DATEHD010000003.1, forward strand.
GCAATGCCTACTACTCGTTCGCGTCGGGCCTGGATGCGTCGGCGACCAACCGCACGGCATACTTCGACAGCGCACTGGCCCACTACAAGGGTGCTGTGCGCGCCGATTCGACCATGTCGAAGGCGTGGGTCAACATGGGGCTCGCGTACTCCGATTGGGGCAAGCGCCTCGAAGCGCGCCAGGCGTTGGAAAAGGCCATCGCCGTCAATCCCAAGGATGTGCTCGCGTACTGCCATCTCGGATATCTCGACCACATGTCGGGCAATCTCTCCGACGCCATGCTGATGTACAAGCAGGCGCTCGCCATCGATCCCAACAGCTCGCAGGCGCACTACAACATGGGTCTTGCCTTCGCCGAGCAGAAGATCTTCGGCGAAGCGGTGCGCGAGTGGCAGATCGTGATCAAGAACGATCCCAACAGCGATCTCGGCAAGACCGCCGCCGAGAACGTGAAGATCATCCAGCAGTACGATTCGAAGTGAGTCCCTCCATGCGCGGTGAATATCTCACCCTCCACGATGCGTCGGCGCGCGGCGCCCACGTGCTGCTCGCCATGAGCGGCGGCGTGGACTCCGGCGTCTCGGCGCTGGCGCTGCAGCAGGCGGGATACACCGTGGTGGGCCTCACCATGAAGAACTATTGCTACGGCGACGCCGGAGCGCCCGAGCGCAGCTGCTGCTCGACCGAGGCCATCGACGACGCGCGCTCGGTGTGCCAACGCGCCGGCATCCGTCACATGGTGGTCAGCACCGAAGAAATCTTCGGCCGCGAGGTGTATCATAACTTCCTCGACGAGTATCGCCACGGCCGCACGCCCAACCCGTGCGTGCGCTGCAATTCCATTGTGCGCTTCGACACGCTTATCGAATATGCGGCACGGCTCGGCTTCGACAAGGTGGCAACCGGGCACTACGCGCGCGTGTTCCGCTCCGACGCCGGGCGTTATTATGTCGCGCGCTCCACATCACGCGCCAAGGACCAGTCGTATTTTCTCTCCGCGCTCGAGCCGTCGGTGCTCGACCGCGTGCTGTTTCCGCTGGGCGACCGCGAAAAGAGCGACGTGCGCGACGATGCGCGGCGCGCGGGCCTGCGCGTGGCCGACAAGCCCGACAGCCAGGACGTGTGCTTCATCGCGACGCGCACGCTGCGCGACTTCCTCGATGGCAAAGTCGACATGGTCGAAGGCGACATCGAGACCACGACCGGCGAGGTGGTGGGGCGCCACGAAGGCCTGGCAACATACACGGTGGGGCAGCGGCGCGGCCTCGGCGTGGCGGCGGGACGCCCGCAGTACGTGGTCTCCATGGATGTCGATCGCAACGTGGTGGTGGTGGGTGACGAACCGGACCTCATGCGCCGCGAAGTGGTGTTTCGTACGGAGTGGAAGGATGTCGACGCTGTACGCGAGGCGCTCG
>DATEHD010000004.1:0-4930 GCA_035279765.1 Candidatus Krumholzibacteriia bacterium
GGAACTCCGCCACCCACCGAAACGCGAGCCGCCGCCGCGCGGCCAGCACGCCCAGGTGGAGCGAGTGCGGCGGGCTCGAGCTCAACACAACGTCGATCTTTCGCTCGCGCACGAGCGCCATGATCCTGGGCGTGAGCGCGAGATTCCACCACGCATACTTGTCAGGAAAGCGCGTGACGTTGCGCAGGAGCGGGATGCGCGACACGGCCGGGCTCGCAATCGCCGGCTGCCCGCGTCCGTCGGCGCCGAGACTCGATTGCGTGGTGCGGATCACGTCGATGCCGGGCAGATCCACCACGCCGGCGCGACTACCGGTGGCGGTGAGAATGCTGACGTCCCAGCCGCGCTGCGTCAGCAGGCGCGCCACGCTGCTGAGGCGGCGGCTGCCGGGCGTCTCGGCGGGCAGATAGTGATAGGTGATGATGAGAACCGAAGGACGGCGCATGGATTCAAGGTCCGGGTGAAGATACTAGCGGCGCTTTTGCACCGCTTCCTCGAAGACACGGTCGAGCAGCCGGTAATTGGCCGACCATTCGTAGCGCTCGAGCACCAGCCGGCGTCCCGCGCGACCAACGCGCGCGCGCCGCTCGGGATCGCGCAGGAGATCGACGATGTGTTGTGCGATCTGCGCGGGGTCGTTACTGAGGAGCGCGTTGACGTCGTGCTCGAGAGCGATTCCCTCCGCGCCCACCGACGTCGTGACCACGGGCTTTTCCATCGCCAGCGACTGAAAGACGCGGTGCTTCTGTCCCGAGCCGATACGGAGCGGCAGCGCCACCACCGCGGCGCGCGCAATGTAGTCGCGGATGTCGGGCACCGTGCCGGTTACGGTAACGCGCTCCCCCGCCAGGCGCTGAATTGCCGGCGGCGGTGTACGCCCCACCAGGTAGAGATGCGCGTCCGGAATCTCGCGGTGCACGAGCGGAAGAATGTCGTTGTGCAGGTACAGTGCAGCGTCGTCCTGTGGCAGCCAACCGAAATGCGCAAAGTAGATGATGGAGTTCTCTTCCACCGCGGCGTCGGGGCGCGGCTGGAAATAGTCCACGTCGGCGCCGTTGGTGATGGTGGCGACGTCACTCTCCGGCGCGACCTTCAGGTACTCGAGGCGGTCTTCCTCCGAGAGCATCACCACCTTCTCGGAGTGCAGCCCGACATAGCGCTCCCATTTCAAGAACTTGGGGATCTGGTTCCTGATGAATGCACGCATCGGCGGCGGTTGCACCTTCGCGAAGCGCGCCCACAGCACGTGCTCGAGGTTGTGCGCGTCGTAGACGAAAGCGGCACGCCCCCGCTCCTCCACATACTGCCCAACGTGCAGGCAATGGGCGTGAATGACGTCGATCTTTTCTTCGCGCACCATGCGCGCGAGGGCCGCGCTCATGGCGGCGGAGCGATACTCGGAGAGAATGAAGGGGCGCGAACCCCCGAACCAGCTGGCGAGCGCAAATCCCATGCGCTTCGAACGCGGCCGCCGTGGCATCGTCACCACTTCGACGCGCTTGCAGAACGGCTCGACGCCGCGGATGTGCTCCTCGGCGCCGCCTTCGTTCACGAACGAGAGTGAATAGACCTCGTGCTGGCGGGATGCTTCACGCAGCAGGCTGAAATTGCGGATTTCGGCGCCACCGTGGAGCGGAAAAATAGCCTTCGCGGTGAGAACCAGAATGCGCATCAGGTACGTCCGAACGAAACTGCAGGGCTCAACGACTGGCGACCGGATGCGCCTCGGGCTCCCCTTCGAGCTCGAATGACAGCACACCCGCGGCCGTGGTCATACGACCGCCTCCCCGGGCGACGGTGATCACGTAGTTGCCTTCGCTCCGGGCGACGTCGATACGATAGCCCGTCGACGGCGCCAGGTCGAAGAGATTGTGCAGACTCGGTGCATTTGCCCCCACCTCGTAGATGATGGAACCGGCGGGGGTGGCACCGTTGGGATCCGCGGAAAACATGATGACGTGCTGCTGCGTCGGGTCCTTGATGGACGCGCCCACCATGCCGCCGTCTTTCGACGACACGCGCTGCGTGGGCGCCATCGCGGCCACGGTGCTGGCGCTCGCCTGGAATACGTTCATGAACAGGTATCCGGGTTTCACAGTCGGATCCCGGAGCTCCATGCGCCAGACGTCGGTTCCCTCCGGCGCTTCGTCGTGCCACGCCAGCGCGGGCGTGGCGGGAAGCACGATCTTCTGGAACATGCGCGCGTTCCCGCGTGTTTCCGTGATCAAATCACCGGACACGGCGGGCTGCTGCTGCGGATAGTGAAACAGGTTCTTGATCACCGCGTTCTCGAACCCCGTCGCCGGCACGACACGATCGAACACCGCCACATAGTTGGGAAGGATGTGCACCAGCTCGCGCTGGTACACCTTCAGCATCTTGGTGGTGCCGTGGCTGTAGTGGCCGGGATCCGTGTAATAGGCGTCGTTCGCGTCGCCCACCGCGTACACGTAGCCGGGCTCCGCGTCGTACTTGATGATCTTCCCCGTGCCGTACCCGAAACGCTGTTCGGTGTCGTCCACGACGATGGTGTTGTGCTCCCAGGTGTCGTCGGCAACGTTGCTCGAGTAGGGCGTGCCCTCCGTCATGAACCAGTTGAGGTAGCCCTGTTGCGGATCCGTGCCCCTGTAGATGACGAACGCGTTCTGGTCGCGGTGCTGGTGTCCCTCGATGCGATCGGTGCTCACCATGGTCACGGCCGTCGCGGTCTTCGACCAGTCGGAGCGACTGTGTACCCAGCCCGGGCCTTCCGCCATGTAGCTTGTCGGCAGCGAGAGCTTGTGGTCGCGCTCCGGGTACTCGGGGTGATACTGCAGAAAGTCGAACGCCACCAGCACGTCGATATCGTTCATGTCGGTTTGGACGTGGTTGCACCAGTATTGTGCGTACTCACTCTCGACGGTTCCCTTCATGCCCTCGGCAATGCTCAATAGAAGCTGGCGGTTGTATCCGCGCACAGGTGCTTGCTCGATGGAGGGCTGGTCGCCGCCCGGATACAGCACGGCGTCGCCGGGCTGGATGGAATAGAACTCGTAATAAAGCGTCTGGCGCGGGAACGGGTGCGCCGGGTTGTTGAAGAGGTCCATGCCGACGGTCTGCTTCAGGAGCAGCAGCGTGTCGCACAGGTGGCGCTTGGAAGCGTTGCCGTAGTTCTCGCCCTCGTACCAGCCGCCGCCCTTGGCCAGCGTGTCGAGCTTGGGCCACATCTGCTCGTTGATCTTCGCCAGCAGGAGGTCGTACAGATCCGTGAACTTCTCGCCACCCGGCTGGTCCGAATCCATCAGGTAGTAGCAGGTGTGGGTGACGCCCTGGTAGTCGAAGGTGCCGGGATTCTCGCCGTCCGTCGCCAGCGCCACGTACGCGGTGCCCAGGATGTACGCGTAGAAGAAATTGTTCATCGGATTCGACGTCATCCAGTGCGCCGTGTCGTAGATCTGCAGCGCCTCGGGCGTCGCGTTCCAGGTGAGGAACATGATCAGGTTCATGTAGGAGACGTAGTCGTGGCGCTGCTGCGGTGTCAGCTTGTCGTGCAGCCAGTCGTACACGAGCGCCACGTTGCGCATGTAGTCACGCACGTAGAGAAAATGGCTGTGCGACTGCGCCATGCACTGCCAACCGCACGCCACGATGCCGTCGGCGCCCTGGATGGCCTTGGTGGCGGCGGATTCGTCGCCCGTAATCATGTAGAGCAGCGCCCAGTCCCACGTTTCCGCCTTCTGCGGCGTGTTGGTCATGAATGAAATGAAGCGCGCGGCCTGTTTGCTGCGCGTGCAGCCGGGGATGGGGTTGCCGTTGGAGTCGAAGCACGCGAGATTGCGCAGCTCCTGCAGGCGTCCGTTCACCAGGTACAGGCGCGGATGTGCGGACGGAATCCCGCTCGCCGCCGCGCCGCTTTGCGCAAACACGGTGAGGTTCGGGCGTTCGACAACGTTACCGGCGGCGTCGCGCGCCACGGCGGTGAGCGTATAGAAGCCCTGCGGATACGCCGACGCATCCAGCGTCATTTGGAACGGAGCCCGGGTAATGGGCGACCCGAGCGATTTTCCATCGAGCATGAACTCCACCGACGCCACACCGGCGGGCACATTGACAGACACTGCCACACGACCGGCCAGTTTCTGGTTGGGCGCGGGCGAAACGAATGACACGTTTCCGGCCGGTGCCGCGACGGCAATCGAGGCCAGGAGAACCATCGCCGCCACGATTGCGGCAACGCTCCAATGATGATTGCGGGCCATTTCGGCGCCTCCTCACAGGACAAACTGAATATGAACTGAGCGGTCTCCGCCGGGACGTCGGAGCCGATGCGTGCGCGCTCGTGGGCTGCAGAGCCGGCTCATGCAAAAAGCAATCCGCGCGGCAGCCGCTGATCGGGTTGGGGCCGGCCGGGAGAATGCCACGGGAACGGCGCGCACGCAATGAAACAATGTCAGGATGGGCGTATGGACGCCAAGATTGACGTGCGACAGCACGTCTGCCCCCGGACCCGAAAGCCGTTAAGTTGCATCACCTTAAAGAGTAGTGAGCGCCGCATCATAAACTGCTTGATACCGTGCGACCATGGCGTCCAGGCTGAAGCGCTCGATGGCGCGAGTGTGACCTGCCTCACCCATCCTCTGCGCCAGCGCCGGTTCTGCGAGGAGCGCCGCCAGCGCGGCCGCGAGCGCCGCCGGATCGGATGCTGGCACCAGGCGGCCCGTGACACCGTCCTCCACCACTTCCGCGTTGCCGCCCACGCACGTGGCGACGATGGGTCGCGCCGCCGCCATTGCTTCGAGCAGCGTCATGGCCAGACCTTCGGTCACCGACGACAGCACGAACACATCCATGGCGGCGAGATAGTCGCGCACGTTGCTGCGAGCACCCGCGAAATGAACGGCGGCCGACAGGCCGCGCTCCGCGACTCTCTTTTCCAATTCATTCCGCAGCT
>DATEHD010000005.1:0-5797 GCA_035279765.1 Candidatus Krumholzibacteriia bacterium
GATGATGTTGGGCGGAAGCACGCGATTGAGCGCCGCGATAATGCCGGCATGGCGCGCGGCGGGAAGCCGCGACCCGATCGATTCGTAGAAGAGCAGGTAGTTCTCGACGACGACGAACAGATCCGCCGCACTGCTCTCGCCGGGAGACGTCCCCACCAGCCGCGAGCCGAAGAAAATCACCGCGACCACGTTGCGCCCGCACGTCTCCTCGAGCAGGAGCACGATGTCGCGCACTTCGGGCGGAATCTGGTCGGGTGGCTGCGCGCTGGCGCGCGGGAGCGCGCGGACCACGGGGCGCGCGTCCGTGTTGGAATTGGTGGGCTCGGTCATTTGCCGGATAATACTAAAGAAGAGGCCGCGCGCGAATCAGGACTCGACGAGCGCATCTCGGCAAGCTTCGCCACCATCGTTTGCCGCAGCTCGTCGGCGAACGCAGCGTGGTCCCCGCGGTCGCGCCCATCATATTGAAACGGCCCCACCACCTCGACGCGACACTGCACACGGGAGAGATTGCGGATGAAATCCGGCAAACGCGCGACCCGGCACAACCCGTCGATCACGATCACGTACACATCCCATTCGCGCGCGGAGAGGAAGGCGTCGAGTCCGGCGCGCTTCCAGGGACCGATTTCGCCGTCTCGCGTTCTGTGACCTTCGGGATAAATGAGGATGGGGAGCGTCGAGGCGCGTGCTGTCTCAGAGAGGGCGTCGAGTTCCTGTCGTCCCATCCGCCCGGGTTGGACCAGAATGTGCCCGTAGAAAGAAAGCATATGTGACACCAGAGGAATTCCCCGGCCGTATCGGGCGCGGGCGACCATGCGCGGGTACCCGGGGGACACGCACGTGAACGCCACCGGTATATCGATGACGGATTGGTGGTTCATGACGATCAGCACGCCACCGCGCGACGCGATGACGGGCTCGACGTCGAGTTGTGCCCGGCCGACGTGCCGGATGATCTGGACCAGCGTCCGGGAGATGAACCGCGCCCAGGCGCCGAGGATCCGTTCGCGCGACCCGCGCCGGAAGTAGACCAGCGGCGCGACAGCGATACGCGTCAGAATGTCAGACACGAGAAAGAACAGCCCGATCAGCAGAAGCGTTGTAATTCCAGTCAATTGGCTCAACAACATGATATGTGTTCGAGGCCGCGTGCGCGGGTGTCAGGCGCGGGGCGTCGCGCCGGGTAAAATCCTTGACGCCCACGGGACAATCGGGCAAAGTTAGCTCCCGCTTGGGAGGAGGATCGTTTTAATGCCATCAAAACCCTTGAGAGAGGGCGCGCCGGACGACGCCCGGCAGCCCGATTCGGCACTTTCAAAGCCCGAATCGAAGCCCGCGATCGACGCGACCCCGGCGGCACCCGCGCCTTCGGCAGCGAACGATCTCGACTATAGCAACTTCTTCTGGGGTTCTGGCAAGGACCCATTCGACATCCTCGAGCCCTTCGACGACTGGTTCGACGAAGCGCGCCCGCAGGGCTATTACCTGTTTGGCCAGCCCATGAGCGGCTCGCCCAAGTCGCGCATCGACGTCGTCGAACAGCTTCACTACGAGAAGCTGAAGAATCTCATCAATCTTGCGTCGTACAACTACCTCGGGCTCTCCTATCGCCCCGAGGTCATCGAAGCGGCGCGCGAAGCCATCCTCCGCTTCGGAACCGGCTCGTCCGGCTCCCCCATTCTCAGCGGCATGACGGAGCTGCACGAGGAGCTGCAGAACAAGATCGCCGAGTTCAAGGACAAGGAAGCCTGCCTGGTGTTCCCGTCCGGCTACAGCGCCAACGTGGGCATCATCGCGGGACTCATGCGCAGCGGTGATCTCATCGTCACCGACCAGTTCGCGCACGCGTCGATCGTCGACGGCATCATTCTGTCCAAGGCGCAGGTGCGCTACTTCCGCCACAACAACGCGGCGGACCTGGACCGCAAACTCAAGGACTTCAACGGGCGCAAGCTCGTCATCGTCGAGGGCGTCTATTCCATGGACGGCGACCTCGCCAATCTCCCGGAGATCGTCGAGGTGTGCCAGCGCAACGGCGCGCGCATCATGATCGACGAAGCCCACTCCGCCTTCCTCTTCGGCCCCAACGGCCGCGGCGTGGCGGAGCACTTCGGTCTCGACGACCAGATCGACATTCACTTTGGAACCTTCTCGAAGACGCTGGGCGGCCAGGGCGGTTACGTGGCCGGCTCCCGCAAGCTCATCCGTTACCTGAAGGGCTTTGCGCGCTCGTACGTATTCTCGTGCGCGCTGTCCCCCGGTGTGGTGGGCGGGCTCATCAAGGCCTGCGAGCTCGCGAAGAACGAGCCCGAGCTGCGCACCAAGCTCTTCGAGAACACCGCGATTCTCATGACCCACCTGCGCGAGCACGGCGTGGACATCGGCGATTCCAAATCGCAGGTGATCCCGATCATGATCCGCGACGACGACAGGATTTTCAAAGTCGCCGAGGACATGATTCACCACGGCGTGTATCTCAATCCCGTGCGTTACCCCGCGGTCGGCAAGCACCGTTCGCGCCTGCGCATCTCGGTGACGGCGTCGCACACGCACGACGAGCTCTACGCGGCCGGGGACATCATCGCCCGCGTTCTCGACAAGCACGGATTCATATGTCGCTGACCAAGTACGGCTTCAAATACGCCGTCAGTGCCTTCTTCGAAATGTCGCGCGACGCTGCCAAGCGCGCGCTTCCCGCTCACCTCGAGCCGATGGAAGTAAAGCACTCGCTGGGTGTGTTTGCGGTCACGGCGTTTGATTTCATCGACAGCGAAGTGGGCCAATACGAAGAGCTGGTGCTCGCGGTGATCACTCCGCCCGTGCTCGGCGTCGGCGGCGAGTTCCCGCGCTCCGCGTTCTATCCCTTCTGTGTGGGGACGAGCACCGAGGCGTCGCGACTGCACGCCATCGAGCGCTGGCACCTTCCCCACTACATGAGCGACATCCGCGTGACCTTCGCAGAAAACGGCAACAAGATGGTGGTGCACGCGCACGAGAAAGGCCGTCCCATCCTCGACCTCGAGGTGAGCTCGCACAAGTGGAGCAAGGTGAATCACCTCTACCAGGCCTTCACCGTCGAACCGCCCAAGCGTTTCAAGGCCGACATCCACATGGCGGGAGATTTCACCGAGCACGAAGAAGAAACCGGCTCGCTCGAGATTCATCCGCATCCCATGTGCGAGCCGCTGCTCAACGCCGACCTGGCGTCGTTCCCCTTCCGCGAGCTGTGGATGAAGGACGGCGTGCAGACCTTCCAGCCTCTGCAGCAGTTATAAGCTCCCCCCGTCCGGTGCACATGACCGGGAACGCCGACACTCTCGTACTTGTCAATCCTGCCGCCGGCCGCGGGCGCCGCAAGGCACGCTTGCGCGACTACCTCAAGCGGCTGGAGAAGCACATCGGGCCGTTTGAACCTGCCGTTACAGCGCGCGCGGGAGATGAAAACACGATTCTCGACACCGCCCTCAAACGCGGCGTGGAGAGAATTATTGCCCTCGGCGGTGATGGGACCTGGAGTGCCACGGCGAATCGCGTGCTTGCCAACGGCCGCGGACCCGACGTATCCGTCGGGTTTCTCCCGGTGGGTACCGGCAATGATTTCGGCAAGTCGATCGGCGTTCGCCACGAGAACATCGACGCCGTGATGCGCGCCATCGCGGAGCGCCGCACGCGTACGGTGGATGCGGGCAAGGTGAACGATCGTTATTTCCTGAATGTGGTGGGGATGGGGTTCGATATCGCTGTCATCGACGACGCCGCCGCCACACCGCTCCTGCGCGGCGACATGCTCTACAAGTTCTGCGCGCTGAAGCAGCTCTTTCGCTTCCCCGGCATGAAGGTGGGCATTGCCGAAGGCAACAATTCGCCCGACACGTGGCTCGACATCCTGATGCTCACCGTGAGCAACGCGAATTATTTCGGAGGCTCGTTCCACATCGCGCCGAGGGCGAAGCTCGACGACGGTCGCGTGGACCTCGTGGCCATCCACGACGCCAAACCGCTCACGCGCGCCAAGCTCTTCGATGCGGTCGGCAAAGGCAAACACGAAGGCCACCGGCAGGTTTCATTCCGCACGGCAGTGTCCTTCTCCATTCATTTTCAGGGAACCATCCGCTACGAAGCCGACGGCGAGGTGTACGCGTCGCCGTCGCCGCTGGTGATCACATCGGTGCGCGGTGCGCTCAACGTGTGCGCGCCCCTCGAGAGCGCGCGCTAGCCCGGACGACGGCAGCGCGCTTCGACCCCGTTGCCGCCACGCTCACACCAGATATCGACAGCTCCCAGCGTTTCCAGCGTGTGCCGAATCTGCGCGGGGCTGCGGAAGTGTTTGTACCAGTCGGTGAGATAATCGTTGGTGTCGAGGAGCGCCCACTGGCGCTGCAGCTCGTCATCGAGTGGAAGCCCATGATAGTAGGTGAGCACCGGCGAGACGCGGCTCACCAGCGCCTGCATGGCATGGCTGTGCCGCGCGGCACGGTGCAGCGGAAAGAACACATTCACCAGGCCGCGCGACCACTTGAGCGCCCTCTCCGGCGGCATGCGCTTCATGACGGCGCGGAAGAGAGGCGCTGTCTTCGTATACCAGGACAACGTGCGCGCGTAGTGATCGATCACGAGCCATCCGCCGGGACGCGTCTGCGCGTAGAGCTTCGCGATGGTCTGCTCCGGGTTGGGTGTGTGCTGGATGACGCCCAGGCAGAACACCACGTCGTACTGCCCTTCACCAAACGGAAGTGCGAGCACGTCCGCCTGCAGAATGCGATGGCGTTCGTTCTGCGGAAAGTTCTGCTGGTTGGCTTCCACCGCGGAAGAGAGATCCACCGAGGTGACCCGCGCCCGCGTCGACAAGAGAATCTCGGTGAAGCGCCCCGCGCCGCACCCGACCTCGAGCAGGTTGGCCGGCTCCCCGCGCTCGAGAAGCGCCCATGCGGCCTCGCCCACGCAGCGCCGCGCGCGGTCGCGCGAGAGCGGATGCCCCGTGTACGAATCGAGCTGCGTGCGCCGGTAGGTGTTCCACTGCAGGCCGAACGCGTCGGCATAGTTGCCACCACCGGGCACCATGCGCGGAATTTCGGAGGCGACATTCCACCGGTGCCCCTGCGCGCAGACGAGCGCCTCACCCTCGCGCGCGAGTCGCTGGTGGTCGTTCGGGCACACCACATCCGGCCATGCCCCGGCCGTGAGCGTGCTGTTTGTCGAGTTGATCTCCGGTGCCATCGCCGCGCATCCTACTATGCCGCCTTTCGCCGCGGCAATCGCACACATTGTGAAAGTGTCCCCTCTGTGGTATGAAGGCTAGCCATGAAAGCCGTTGTGTTTGACGGCGCGATTCCGCGCTACCTCGCCACGCGCGCCATCAGTGCCGTGTCCCGGAAATCGCTCATGGGCCGCGGGCAATGCATGGAGCTCAGGGATGTACCCCCGCCTGTGCTTCCAACTGAGCGTTGGGTTCGCATTGCCACGCGTCTCGGCGGAATCTGCGGCAGTGACGTCAGTCTCGTCACGCTCAGCATGTCGCCCTCGACGTCTCCGTTCTCCTCGTTTCCGTTTGTTGTCGGCCACGAGAACGTCGGAACCGTGATGGAAATCGGCTCCCACGTGACGCGCGTCGCCGTGGGTGATCGCGTCGTGGCCAACCCCCTCTTGTCCTGCCGCGTGCGCGGCATCGATCCGCCTTGTGCGCACTGTGCCGCCGACGCGCCGCAGCGCTGCGAGCATTTCACCGACGGAGCCCTCGCGCCCGGAATGATTCTCGGAACCACCAAAGGGCTCGGCGGCAGCTGGGGCGAACAGT
>DATEHD010000006.1:0-2005 GCA_035279765.1 Candidatus Krumholzibacteriia bacterium
GTACTACCTGGCCAGAACCCTGCCGCCGCTGCTCGCGCGGTTTCCCGATCTGCGCCTGGTGCTGACGGAAGACATCACGTCGCGACTGACGGCGGAAGCCGAGCGTGGCACGATTGACGCGTGCATTCTCGCGTTGCCAAGCGGGCGGCCGGGGCTGGAGGAAATTCCGATCTTTCAGGACGAGCTGCTGGTCGCGGCGCCCGACGGGCACCGCATCGAGCAATCGGTGCCGCTGCACGTGGGGGATCTGCGGCGCGACGAATTGATTCTCATGCACGAGGGGCACTGCCTGCGGGATCACACGCTGCAACTGTGTGGAAAGAGCGGAAGCGAAGCGGAGGCCGCGCATGCGGCCAGCATCGAGTCGATGAAGCTCATGGTGCAGGCACGCGCGGGTTGCGCCGTCGTGCCCGCGATCGCGGCGGCGGGGCTGCACGAACCGACGGGGTATCGCTTCCACCACTTCGCGCCGCCGGCTCCGAGTCGTACCATCGGGATCGCGTTCGCTCCCGATCACGCGCGCGCGAGCGGTGCACGCGCACTGGCGGATTTTCTCAAGACCCTCGTGGTGGCCGCCTAGCGTGGCCGCCGCGCAGAGACCCGCCTAGTTTCCCGTACAGATATTCACCTGACGCGCGAACGAAAAGCCCGTGAAGTCCCGGTGATTGCACCCGTCGGCCCACTGTGCGTGAGTCGAGAGCGACATGTTCACGGTACCGTTGCGGATCTCCACGCACCCGTCCTCGAGCTCAAGGTTGCTCTTGATGAGCGGGCAATCACTGAAATCAATGGCGATGTTCGTGAGTTTCGCGAACACGCAGCCGCCAGGATTGGGATCCTGGACGATGTCGGCGCTGAACGAGCCTGAACGCCCGCCCGTGAATGACCCGGTGACGTGACCGATGCCACCGGTCAACTGCAACGTCACGGGCAAGTTGCCGTCCTGGATATCGAGCGCCACGGAGCCCAACCATTGTCCCGACAGGTCGATGGCGTTGACCGAGGAATGCGGGCCGCACACGACGATGCCGCCCATGCTGTGACCGTGACAGTCACGGCCGTCGAACAGCAGGCGTACGGTTTGCCGGTTGCCGTCGAGGATCACGTCTCCGGTAAATCCCGGCGCGGTGATCGCGCACGCGCCGCCGTCGAGCTCGATGTCGACGCCAAGCAGTTGCGTTCCCGAGAGCGTGGCGGTGAAAGTGCCGGTGTGGTGTTCAAGCGCGCTCCGCGACTCGAAACTCCCCGACACCGCGTTCTGATTCTGCGTCACGTGCATGGTGGTGAAGTCGAACCCGAGAGGCCCCGTACCGATGTAATCACCGGTGAGGTCGAGGCCCTGGCTCGACACGTCGAACGCGGTCTCACAAATGAAGGTGGGCGTCGTCGTACCCGGGAGCACGAGGCAAGCCTGGACGTTGACGGTGACGGCCTCGTTTCCCGTCGCCGTGATCACGGTGGTGTAGTGGCCCTGGCTGTCGGTGAAGCCCGTGGGGTGCTGGACGTCTGCACCGGTTGCAGTGACGTTGATCTGGAAGGGCGCACCCTGCGGACTTCCGTCGCCGAAGCGAAGTCCGCACGTGACGTCGAGCGAATGCGGGAATCCATCCTGCATGACGGCGGGAAGCTCGACGCCTTCGATGACGGGATCCACACACAGGAACAGTTTCAGCGTGGCGCGGTCGAGTCCGTTGTCGGCCGTTGCGATGCCCAGGGTCTCCGCCTGCTGTTGCCAGTAGAGCACGTTCTTGAGCGCGGCGAAGCTCGCGTTGTCCGCGCACAGGGTGTTATTGCCGTCGATGGCATCCTTGATGGCGATGGCGGCCGCGTCGAGCGATGCCGCCACGTCGTCCTGGAATTCCGTCGGAACGGGCAGATTGGCCTCGCTCCCGCTCAGAAAGACTTCATCGCCGTTGCCGTTAGCAAATGCGAGGACGCGCCGGAAGTAGTTGTAGATCTCGATCGCGAGTGCCAGCTCTTCGTCGTTGCTCACGTTTACCAGGCC
>DATEHD010000007.1:0-3104 GCA_035279765.1 Candidatus Krumholzibacteriia bacterium
GCCGTGGTTTCGCAAACCGGCACGCAGGAGTTTCCATCCATCGCCTCTGACGGCGCCAACGGCGCCATCATCGCGTGGGACGACACCCGCAACGGCCCTGCCAGTGACGTCTACGCCCAGCACGTCGGGGCGAGCGGCAACCCGCAGTGGAGTCTGGGCGGCGTTGCGATCTCCACGGCAACGTTGTACCAGACCAACCCCTTCGTCACCACCGACAGCAATGGCGGTGCCGTGATCCTCTGGCGCGACAACCGCGGGTTTTCCTCTATCGATATCTACGCGCAGCGCGTCAACGCACTGGGTGTGACGCAATGGACGCCGGATGGAGTCCAACTCACGACGGCCCCTGCCAATGCGTCAACTACGCCGCTGGTGTGGGACGGCAATGCCGTCATCACCGCGTTCACTGACTTTCGAAATGGACCCGGGGACATCTACGCCCAGCGCGTCGAGGGCCACTACGGATACTGGGGACATCCGGAGCCGGTCGTCACGTCGGTCGCCGACGTGCCCAAGGACCAGGGCGGTCATGTCGCTGTCAACTGGACGGCGAGCCAGCGCGACGTCACCAATCCGCACACGGTCGACTCGTACACAATCTGGCGCGCGGTGAACACGGTTCCCTTCGGCGTCGATGCGTCGCAGGTGTTGCAAGACATCAAGGATGCGCGCGGCAAACAGGGACACATCTATCTCTCCGCGGGACCGGCGACCGACTATTACTGGGAGCTCGTGGGCACGCAGGCCGCGCACGGGTGGGCGGGATACTCGTTCTCGGCGGAAACACGCGCTGATTCCGTCGCCGGCAACAGTGCCAACGAGCGCTTCATGGTGGCGGCGCAAACCAACGCGGACAACTTCGTCGCCTTCCAATCCAACGCGGTGCAGGGACACTCCGTCGACAATCTTGCGCCGGCGACGCCGCTGCTGCTCACGATCTCACAAGCGGGCGCCAACGCGGTGCTCAACTGGAAGCCGGTGCCCGACGCGGATCTCGCGCACTACACGCTCTATCGTAAAACCGGCAGCGGCGTGACGCCTGTCATCGGCAATTTCCTGACCCAGGAGTCGTTGACCAACCATATCGACGCCGGGGCCGCCGCGGGCGGTTACTACTACATCGTCGTCGCCGTCGATGCGCACGGCAATATGAGCGCGCCGTCGAATGAAGTGAGTCTCAACGGATCAACGGGTGTCGACGGCGCCACGCCGCTCGCGCACCTGGTGGTCGACGCCAACGCACCCAATCCGTTCGCGAGCCAAAGTGAATTTCGCGTGGGACTCCCGCGCGCGGCGAATATCGACGTGAGTCTCTACGACGTGGGTGGACGCCTGGTGGGAGTCCGGCACGTGGCGGGCGTGAAAGGCTGGCAGAAGGTTGCCATCGACGGGCGCGACACATCCGGTCGCGCCCTCGCAAGCGGTGTGTACTTCTACCGCGTGAGCGCGGCGGGAGAAACCATCACGCGCAAAATGGTGATCGCGAGGTAACAGCAGGCCCGCGTTGGTTGTAGGCGCGTTCACCGCCTGCTATACTTGGCGAAGAGCCCAGTGCTGTACAACCCTCGCGCTTCGTCCCATGGCACGTCGACTTGCTTTACTGAGTGTCTTCGTAACACTCCACCTGATCCCGGTGGTCTCGCGTGCACAATGGCAGCCCAACGGGGCGCCGGTTTCAACCGGCGCGGCAGTGCAGCTGAATCCGGCGATGGCCCCAGACGGCGCCGGCGGTGCCATCGTGACGTGGGAGGACACGCGCAACGACCTCGCCGACATTTACGCACAACGCATCAACGCGGGTGGCGCTCCTCTCTGGGCTGTGAACGGAGTGATCGTCTGCGCGGCCAGCAACCCACAGTCCGACCCGGCGGTCATTTCGGATGGCGTTGGCGGTGCGATTATCACCTGGTCAGATAACCGCAACTCGAACGGTCACATCTACGCACAGCGGTTGAGTGCTACGGGAGTCGCGTTATGGATCGCCGACGGAGTACCTCTCTGCACGGCCGCGAACTACCAGGCCAGCCCGATAGTTGTTACCGACGGCTCGGGCGGTGCCATCGTCGCCTGGCAGGACTATCGGACCGGCGCTGACAACATCTACGCGCAGCGCGTAAACGCGGCCGGTGTCGCACAGTGGACCTCGAACGGTGTGGGTCTGTGTACAGTAGCCACCCCCCAAATGTCCAACACGCAGGTGGCCGTGATCGCCTCCGATGGAGTTGGAGGCGCAATCGTTACATGGTGCGATACCCGCAACGGGCCGGTATTCGACATTTACTCGCAGCGCATCAACGGTGCCGGCACGGTTCAGTGGCCCTCGAACGGCGTTGCCATCTGCACGGCCCAGGATTATCAAGAGTACCCCGATATGATTTCAGACGGCATCGGGGGGGCATTCATTGCGTGGTCCGACAAGCGTCGAACCGCCGCGTCGTCCGATATCTACGTGCAGCGGATCAACGCCGCCGGTGTGACACAGTGGACTCTGAATGGTGTGGCGTTGTGCACCGCCGCACAAACTCGTTACAACCCCATGCTGGCGCTGGATGGCGTCGGAGGGGCCATCATCTCGTGGGAAGATCGTCGCGGCGGCGACGCCGACATCTACGTGCAGCGAGTGAACGCCGCGGGCGCGGTTCAATGGCAAGTGGATGGGCTCGTGGTCTGCACTGCTGCGCAGGAACAAATCTGGCCGCGCATCGTCACCGACGGGGTTGGCGGCGCGATCATCACGTGGGACGACTCCAGAAGCGGGCCCTTTCTCTACGACGTATACGCGCAACGGATCGACGCGTCAGGAGCAGCTCTCTGGGCTCCGAATGGCCTCGCCGTCTCTACCGCGACCGAGGACCAGCAGTACCCGCGAATCGTGGTGGATGGCGCGGGCGGCGCCATCATGGCGTGGCAGGATCTTCGTAACGGCGACTACGACATCTACGCCCAACGTGTCGTCGCCGGCGGAGTGGTTCTGACCGGAGTGCGCGATTCACCCTCCGTGACCAACGCATGGCTCGGACGCAACTATCCCAATCCGTTCTCCGCACAGACCGCGTTCGATCTAGCCCTGTCGCGCGATGCGGAAGTGAAAATCGACGTGTTCA
>DATEHD010000008.1:0-3721 GCA_035279765.1 Candidatus Krumholzibacteriia bacterium
AGGCCGGGCAGCTCCTGTCGCAGCTTTCGCCGACGTCGCGTACCGTCTTCACGTACACGGGCGGTGTCAAGCGCGACTTCACAGCGACCAACGCGAGCACGCTGCGTACGGCGCTCGGTGCGGCCGACAACACGACGGCCACCAACATCATCAACTGGACCCGTGGACAGAGCGTCACGGGGTACCGTGACCGCGGCGGCTGGCCGCTCGGGGACATCGTCGATTCGTCGCCGGTGCCCGTCGCCGGTCCCAACTCGTTCTACCTGTTCAACAACTACCTCGCGTTCCGCGACGCGAACACCAATCGCCAGGGCGTCGTGTACGTGGGTGCCAACGACGGCATGCTGCACTGCTTCAACGCAACCACCGGCGCCGAGAAGTGGGCCTACGTTCCGGGCGGCATACTTCCCAAACTCAGCTCGCTGGCTTCTACCAGCTACTGCCACGATTTCTATGTCAACCAGTCGCCGCGTGCGGCCGACGCCTACCTTAATAGCGCGTGGCGCACGGTGCTGATTGGCGGTCTCAAGCAGGGTGGCAACGCGTATTACAGCCTGGATGTCACCGATCCGAACAGTCCCACCGTACTGTGGGAGAACGCGATCGCCGAGGTCGGCCAGTCCTGGGCCACCCCGGAGGTCACGCGCCTGCGCACGAACAACAAGTTCGTGGCGTTCGTCGGCTCGGGGTACATGCCGACGGGCGAAGCCTACTTGATCGGGATGGACATGGAGACCGGCACCGCGCTCTGGAAGACGCTGCTCTACAAGAACGCGGGCCTCAACATTGCCACGTCGTGTTCGTCCGTCGACCGCGACTTCGACGGGTACGATGACGTGCTCTACATCGCCGATCTGACGGGCCGGCTCTGGCGCGTCAATCTGACCGGCAGCTCGCCGACCGCGAGCCTCCTGTTCCAGACGCCGGCCAACCAGGCGATTCAGGGGCAGCCGATCGTAACGGTGGACTACAACAACCGTGAGTTCGTGTACTTCGGTACCGGTCGCTACATCGACGCGACGGACGTCACCACCACGTACGCGCAGCGCTTCTACTGCGTGGTCGACGACAATACGGGCAGCACGGTGTCGATTTCGAACCTTTCCGACCAGACCAACGCCATCAATATCCAGGGTGCGAACAACCGGGGTTGGTACATCAACCTCGTCCAGCAGACGGGCGAGCGCGTCACGACGCCCGCGGCCCTGGTCAACGGTGTGGTGTACTTCACGTCGTTCGCGCCCAGCACGGCGACGTGCTCGGGAGGTGGCACCTCGTGGCTCTATGCCGCAAAGTTCCGCAACGGCGCGGCGTATGACAACGACACCAACGACGCCAACGACAAGGCGACCGGCCGCACGACCGCCATGGGAGACGGCATCACGGCGCGACCGGTGGTCGACGTAATCAACCAGAAGATCCTGGTTCAGGGCAGCGACACGCGTCTGCACATCAGCGACACGCAAGGCCAGCTGCGCCAGATGATCGTTCGTTCGTACCGCCAGCGGTACTAAGCCGAGGAGAATGACATGAACAGACGCAAACTCATCATCGCTTCACTCTCCGTCTGCATGCTGACCGTGGCCGGCACTGCCGGCGCGGACGGCAAGCTGCTCAAGCCGGAAGGCGGGTACGTCGGTATCCGTCCGGGCTTCACGGTCACCGGTTTGTTCTCGGGTGTCATGAGTGGCACCGTGCTGATCGGCGACCACAGTGTTGAGATCACGCCCCTCACCAAGATTTGGTCCATCGGTGGCGGCGAGATGAATCTGGGCGACGAGGTCCGGGGCAGCAGCGTGATCGCGGCGGGTTACCGGCGCGGTGACAAGATGATGGCGACCTTCGTGGTCGTGTCGAAACCGAACTCCGGACTCGATTTCTCGGAGACAACGCTGCCCAACGCGGTGCTGCCTCCCAAAACGCCGCGCTAACCAACGCGACGTTCGGTTCTCGAGGGTCTCTACGGTGGACGCTCCCGCGCGCGCGGGGGCGTCCGCACTTGTTTTTCAAGGAGGAAGCATGAAACGCGTCGGATGGATTCTTGTTCTGGCCTTCTTCGGATTCGTTGCATACGGCCTCAGAGGCCGTGCGCACGAAACCGCCGCGACGCCGCAGGCCGCGCCCGTGGCTCCGGGAACCTGGGTGGTCATGCCCCAGGACGCGCAGTCCATGAGCACGCTCGAAGTGCACTGCGTGGATGCGGGCGTCGAGCCGGAAGTGAAGTCGTGCAAGTGGTTCAGGAACGGAACCGAGGTCGAGGGCGAGACCGGCACCTCGCTGGCGCCCGGAAGGTTCGCCCGCGACGATGTTATTACCGCCGAGGTTGTGCCCCAGGACCAGTCGGCGCCGGTTCGCACCGCGCCGGTCCGCATCAAGAACAGCGCGCCGCGCATTACGGCGGCGTCCGCGGATCTTCGGTCTGATCCGAGTGCGATGATCTTCGTCCAGGTGTCGGCCGTCGACGCCGATCACGACAACATTGCGCTGTCCTACCAGTGGTATCGCAACGGCCGGCCCATGTCTGATGAAACCGGTCCCTCGGTGAACGTGAGAAACTTCCAGATGGGCGACGAGGTATACGCGAGCGTGACTGCGAGCGACGGCAAGGACTCGTCGGCTCCGGAGAAGTCGGATCCGATCAAGATCGGAAGCAACGCGCCGGACATCACGTCGACGCCGCCGTCGACGCTCGAAGCCGGGCGCCGCTTCGTGTACCAGGTGCAGGTGCACGCCCCCAAGCCGAAAGAGGTCAAGTACCAGCTTGTCGACGCTCCCGAGGGCATGACGATCGACGAATCGGGACTCATCGAATGGACCATGCCCGCTCTGGACACCAATTCGCACACGTACGAAGTAGCCATCAAGGTCTCCGACCCGACGGGCGGCGAAGCCGTGCAACGCTTCCAGTTGTCGACGTCGGCGCTGCAGCCCGCCAACACGCCCGCCAACTCGTCCGTGCAGCGCAGCAGCAACCAGTAGCCGCCGGCCCGGCCGGCTGCATTTCTCCGACGGGCTCCGGTGGATCCGGAGCCCGTCTGCGTTGGCTGGCGCGCCGCCGGTTTCGCATTGGACGCCGTCCGCCGGAGCGCCTAGAATGCGACGCCGTGCGGGCGCGAAGCCGTCATAGGGGCTCGGTAACCATCTCGGGCGGCGCGCTCAAAGGGCGCGTCCTCGCCTACCCCGTGGGGCGTACGACACGCCCCACGTCGGCGCGCACGCGCATTTCGTTGTTCGACACCCTCGGGGCGATTGTGCGCGACGCTGTTTTTGCCGACCTGTACGCGGGCGCTGGCGCTGTCGGAATCGAGGCATTGAGCCGCGGCGCGGGCTTTGTTCATTTCGTCGAGCGCGACGCGGACGCCATGGCGCACCTGCGCCGCAACCTGGACGCGACGGGTGTGACACCGTCGCGCTGGCGCCTGCACGCGGGCGCCGTCTCCACACTGGCCGGCGGGATGGCGGATGCGCTGGCCGACGCAGAGGTCGTCTTCGCCGATCCGCCTTACGACACGGATGCCGGGGAAGAATTATTCGAACGGGCGGGCGTGCAGCGCCTGCCGCATCTGGAGTGGCTGGTGATCGAGCACCGCACGGGTGCCGTGCCGCAGCCGCCTTCCGAGCTCGTCGTCCGTCACATGCGGCGCCTGGGCGACACGACGTTGACGTACATGGTTCCGGCAGGATCACAGTCGGAGGTGACACGTGACGAGGGCACTCTATC
>DATEHD010000009.1:0-2163 GCA_035279765.1 Candidatus Krumholzibacteriia bacterium
GTCGATCGACGGGCCGGAGTTCCACGCCCACGAGGTGTCGTCCGTGGCGACGGAGGCCCGCGCCTCGACCGCGTCGAACTTGCCCTTCACGGTGAGGTCGACGCGCTGCGATACGTCGGTGTCATCACGCGTACGCATCGCTCCAATGTAGCGCATGCCGGGAGTGGCGTGCGTCACCGGCGCCGTCTTGCTCGACGCTTCCGTGCTCAACACGAGTCCATTGCCGCGTTCGACAAGCACGAGGGGTGAGCCGCCGTGCGCGCCTGCGGCGGGCTTCCCGCGCGGCGGGTTGTCCGGATCGTTGATGGTTTTCCCGTCGACCACGAACTGGTAGCGATACTCGCCGGCCACGAGGAACAGGCGCACTTCGAACTGATCACCTTCGAGAATCATCGGCTCGACAGTCGGATTCCACTGGTTGAAGTCGCCGATGATGTAAACCTCTTTCGCCTCCGGCGCGCGCAGCGTAAAAATCACTTCGTCCTCTTCGACACGGACCGCGGACACCGCGCCGATAGGCGAAAATACCGCGGCGACAGCCGCGGAAACCAATACCGCCAGCGTGCACCCAAACAGCGAAGGAGACTTGATCATAAGTCCCCTCGCACTGACAGGGTGACCACATTGCCAGTTCCCGTGCCCGGCATCACATCGCGATCTTCGATGAAGTAGGGATCGTCGCCGCGCGATTGGCGCCCGTAGCCGAGCGTCACCCATGCGCGGCGCGTGGGCCGGAACTCGAGGCGCATCCACAGCGCGTCGCTTCCGCCCGGACGGTCGGTGACGATCCAGCGCCCGCTCACCGCGGCGGTGGAGCTCCAGTTGAGGCGCAGCTCCGCGCCGGCGGAGGTGCTGGTCTCCTGGCCGATATCGTCCACGAGCACGTGAATGCCGCCCATGAACTCGCGCAGCTCGCGCGTGTAAGCCGCGTGCAGGAAGCCGTCGGACTCCTTCCCGGTTGCGAGCTCTTCACGCTGCGCGCCGGCACGAAACAGCCACTCGGCATTGTCGAGCGTGCGCGCGCGCGCGGTGAAATCGATGCCGCGCCGCGTGCTGTTCTCGAAGCCGGTGCGCACCACGCGCGCCGCCGCGAGGCGTGCGTCGAGCGCGTAGCGGCGGTGCGCCCAGTCCACCCACGCACGATTCGTCACCGAGCCCGGCACAAGGGGCGAGAGATCATTGGTGTATTCGTCACCGACAGCGCCGTACTGGTACGACGCGTCGAACAGGTTGTTCTCGCCGATGCGCGTGCGGTGCGTGCGCAGCTCGAAGAAGGTGGCCGCGTTGTCGGGCATGGCGGCATAGTAGTCCCCGCTCTCGAAATCCGACCACGAAGCCGACGGAAAGGCGGCGCCGTTTCCGGTGCCGCTCTCCTCGAACGAAACGATGGCCGTGGTGTGCTTGAAATATCCCGCCGCTTCCGCCTTCGCCACCGCATGATTGCCCGCGTCGGTGTTGTCATGCACGTAGCCAACACCAACGAACGCGGGCCGGGGCGAAAACTGCAACGATCCGTACTGGCTCGTCCGACGCGTATCACCGTCGTCCAATCCCGCGACCCAATACCTGGCCCGCAACGCTCTCATGTTCGCATCGCCCCGTGCTCCGATGCGGTGCTCGAACACGGCGGCGTGATCGTCCTCCACGACGGGGGTGCCCAGCTCGCCGGTGAAGAACCGGCGTTCGTCACCAAACAGGCGCAGCGCGGCATGCGCGGAGTCGGCCCACGTGAAGGTGTGCAGGTAGTCGCCCTGGTCGAGCCGAAAACCGACGCGCGACAGCGCGTCATCAGTGGTCTTCCAATCCGATACGCCTTTGAGATACAAGACACCGGTATTGCCACTGCCCGCTGTGAGATCGGCCATGAAACGTGATTCATTGCCGGGCGAACGCGATGTGACGTCCCATTGGCCTGCGGTCTCGGCTGCGAGAAGTTCCACGTCGATGCGTGCGCGCACGGCGACTGGAAAAGGAGAGCGCACGCCGGTTGCGCGTGCTTCACCCACCGTGAGCGCCATGAGCACAGCAAACAAGGTTACGATTCTGCCCGCTGGCGTGCGCATCGTCAGTACTGACTCACCACCGGTTTCGCCCAGCGCAGCGTGAAGAGATACGTCGCGCCGAGGTCGTCGTTGGAGGTCATGCCCAGATCGATGGTGAAGC
>DATEHD010000010.1:0-6337 GCA_035279765.1 Candidatus Krumholzibacteriia bacterium
CTCGAGCTGCATTCGATTCACAAGTCCTATCGCCGCGGCTTCTGGGGCGTCCGTACGCCCATTCTAAAGGGCGTCGATCTCGCCATTGAGCGGGGCGAGCTCTTCGGATTCCTGGGCCACAACGGCGCCGGAAAATCGACCACGATGAAGATCATTCTGGGTCTTCTTCGTCCGGACCAGGGGCACACGATGATTTTCGAGGAGCGGGGCAGCAGTTCCCGGGCGCGGGCCCGCATCGGCTACCTGGGCGAGGAAGTGGGCCTGTACCCGAATCTCAACGCCACCGAAACGCTGGTGCTGGCGGCCGAGCTCTTCCGCATTCCCAGGAAGATTGCCCGTTCGCGCGCTGCTGCGCTGATCGAACAAGTGGGGCTGGAACACGCCGGCGATCGCAAGACCAAACAATACTCCAAGGGCATGCGGCAGCGACTGGGCCTCGCGACGGCGCTGATCAACGACCCCGAGCTGTTGATTCTGGATGAGCCGTACAGCGGTCTCGACCCCATCGGCCGCCGCCAGCTGCGCGAGCTCTTGCTGGCACTCAAGGCGCAGGGCAAGACCATCATGATGAGCTCGCACATCGTTCCCGACGTGGAGGCGGTGTGCGATCGCGTGGGTATTCTCGCCGACGGCGTGATTGCGCGCGTTCTGGACTTGAACGCCGCGCGCGCGCAGAACAGCGGCGAGGTGGAAGTCGTCA
Organism: Candidatus Krumholzibacteriia bacterium; assembly: GCA_035279765.1. Taxonomy (GTDB): domain Bacteria; phylum Krumholzibacteriota; class Krumholzibacteriia; order WVZY01; family JAKEHA01; genus JAKEHA01. The sequence goes on from DATEHD010000010.1 coordinate 701, forward strand.
TCGGCGGCGACGAAGCGCGCCGCATGGTGGCGCGTGAATTCAACGAGCGGCAGATTCACGCCAACGATTCAATTTGCATTGTGCGTTGCGCGGGCGACCAGCGCCTGCGCGCCCTGATCGATGCGGTGTACACAGCGGGGGGGCGCGTGCTGGAAGTGAAACCGCTGCGCAGCGGACTCGAAGACATCTTTGTCGACGTGGTGGGAAGCCGCACCGGCCAGAAAAACACGATCACTACTGCCACCAACTCTACCGTGCTCGAACCCGAGCTCTCGAGGCGCTGATCCCATGTCCGCCATCTATACGCTGGCCCGGCACACGTTGCGCACGTACTTGCAGGAGAAGATTCTTCTGGTGGTGCTCGTGTTCGGCGGCCTGCTCATGCTTTCGTCTTACGTGCTTTCGCCGCTCGCGGTGGGCGCACAGCAGAAGATCGTTGTCGACGTCGGTCTCGCGTCGGTGTCAATTTTTACCGTGCTGTTGATCGTGCTCCTTGGCGCCGGTTCGTTTCACCTGGAAAAGGAGCGCGGGATTCTCCGCTCGCTTCTCGCCAAGCCCATCTCGCGCGTGGATTTCATCCTTGGCAAGTATCTCGGCACCTTCGCCGTGGCGTGCATCGTCATTGTTTTGATGGCGGTGCTCCACATGCTGGTGTTGATTCTGTGCGGCGCGCCCATTACCCACCAGATGCTGTGGGCCGAGTACGTGACCATTCTCGAAGCCGCCCTGGTGACCGCGCTGCTCACGTTGTTCGCCTGCTTCACCTCGCCCGTGCTGGGATCGTTCTTCACGGTGGCGTGCGTGGTGTGCGGGCATTTCAGCGCCGATCTGCTCCAGTTCGCCGGCCGCTTCAGTACCGGGGCGACGCACGCGCTGGTCACGGCGTTCTACTACGCGCTCCCCAACCTGGGGCTCCTCAGTCTGCGCTCGGAAGCGGTACATAACCTCGACATTCCGCCGGGTATGCTGGTGGCGGTAACGTCTTACACGCTGGCCTATACCGGCGTTCTGCTTTACGCCTCGACGTTGGTTTTCCGCGCCCGGGAAGTGAGCTAGCGCCATGCGCGCTCCCATCGCCGGCATCACCGGTGTGCTCCTGGTTGCCGCCGTCGTGGGCGCCACCGCGTGGGTGCAGCCGTTTGTCGGCCGCCCCTATCTGCATACCAACCTGTATCTACCGTCGGGCAAGTTCATGGAGCAAGCGTCGCTCGACTACCCGGAGCTTGCTTCCGACATGGTGTGGTTCCAGGCCGTGCAATACTATGGCGGTTACCGCCTGAGCCAGCACGACCTTGCCTATTTCGGCGGTCTCATCGATATTGTCACCGAGCTCGATCCGCATTTTGAATTCCCGTATATCTTCGGCGCGGTGGTGATGGCGCAGGACATGGGGGATATCGACCGCGGCATTCGTTTGCTCAAGCGCGGCATGGGAAACAATCCCACCATGTACGAGCTGCCGTTCGAAATCGGATTTCTGTACTACACGGTTGCGCGCGACGACAGCGCGGCCGCACGCTATTTCGACCTTGCCAGCCGGCTGCCGGGGGGCAAAGATCGCGCGGGGCGTTTTGCCGCCTTCGTATACTCCAGGGCGGGACACACGCAGACGTCAATCCGCATGTGGCAGGAAATCGCCAACGACCCGGACGAGCAACCTTACTTGCGCGATCTTGCCAAACATTACCTGCAGGAGCTGGAGAACGGAACAGCACCCAGGCGGATGCTGACGCCCGACGGCCGTCCCAAATCGCCACCAGCGGTGCGCGGGGGAAGCAATGACATCTAGACTCGCATTCACCATTGCCGCCGGCGTGTTCGGATTGCTGTTTGGCAGTTTTCTGAACGTCGTAATTTATCGTCTGCCGCGCGGGGAGTCGATGGTGCGCGGCCGCTCCATGTGTCCGCATTGCAAGCAGACCATCGCGTGGTATGACAACATTCCGCTTCTCTCGTGGCTGATGTTGCGCGGGAAATGTCGCGCTTGCGGGTGGAAAATTCCGTTTCGTTATCCGCTCGTCGAATTGCTCACCGCTCTCTCCGCCGCGGGTGCGGTATGGGTGAGCGGCATGACGCTCACCACGTTGTGGGTGTTTGCATTTATCGCCATCATGATTGCGATCACCTTCATCGACTGGGAGCACCAGATCATCCCGGATCCGCTCTCCATCGGTGGAACCATCCTGGGATGGATCGGCGCCGCGGTGTGTCTCGACATCACGCTGGTGCAGTCGATCGTGGGCTCGCTGGTCGGTGCAGGGCTGATTTTGGGAATTGCGCTCGCGTACAAAGCGGCGCGCAAGGTCGACGGCATGGGCGGCGGCGACGTCAAGCTCATGGCCATGATCGGCGCCTTCCTCGGATGGCAGATGGTTTTTGCCGTGTTGTTCCTGGCAGCTTTTGCCGGGAGCGTCTACGGCGTGATTCTCCTCAAGCGCTCGAACGCGGACGGCAAGACGGCGGTTGCGTTCGGGTCATTCCTTGCACCCTCGGCAATTTTGATGTGGTTCGCCGGCGAACGCCTGATGGCGCTCTATCTCGGCGCGCTCTGGATTCCCAAGTAATGCAATCGCGTGCGTAGCAGTTTGCACGCACGCCTCAACCAACCTCCGCGGCGCGACGCGACAAGTGCGCCCGCACCACGCAATAACTCCTTCGGTTAAACGCGGTTAATCCCGGAATTGACGCGCAAGAGTAAGCCACTTCGCTGGCATGCTTGTTGCGAAATGGCGCCCGGCGGCAAGCGCTATTTACAGGAAATTTTGTCACTTAGCGGTACGAACCGCACCCGATCACTCGTCAGTAGCGGAAAGCAAGGACTGGTGAAGAGATGAAGTTGTTTTCTCGCAAGAGCAAGACGTCCGTCGGACTGGACATCGGTTCCAGTCTGATCAAGGTCGTGGAAGTCGATCACTCGAAGGACGCTCCCGTGCTGACGAAGTACGGCATCGTGAAGCTTCCGCCCGAAGCCATCGTCGAGGGTGAGGTCATGGACCAGAGCCTCGTGGTGCAGGGCATCCAGGAAGCGATGGCCAAGGCCGGTGTGGCGGCGAAGGATGTCGTCACCGCCGTGTCGGGCCGCGCCGTCATCGTGAAGAAGGTCGTCATGGACAAGATGAACCCCGATGACGCCAAAGAAGCCATTTTCTGGGAGGCCGAGCAGCACGTTCCGTTCGACATCGACGACGTGTGCCTCGACTTCCAGGTCCTGAACGATGATGTCGGCGCCAACCAGATGGAGATTCTCCTCGTGGCCGCCAAGAAGGAAATGGTCAACGCCCACGCCACCATCGTGCGCGAGGCGGGCCTCAATCCCATCGTCATCGACGTGGACTCGTTCGCCATTCAGAACGCCGTCGAGGCCAGCGGTGACCACACCGCGGGCCGTGTCGTGGGCCTGATCAACATCGGCTCCGACGTGACAAACATCAACATCATCCAGAACAACATTCCGTACTTCACGCGCGACCTGAGCGTCGGCTCCAACGTCTTCACCGAAGCGGTGCAGCGCGAGCTCGGCGTCACGTTCGACGAGGCGGAAAACATGCTCTCGGGCGCCACCGGGATCGAGGACGCCGAACGCTTCCGCAGCACCATCGCGGGCGCGGCGTCGGATATCTCGACGGGCATCGAACGCTCCATCGCGTTCCTCAAGACGGCGGGAGATGCCGAGCGCATCGACCACGCCGTGCTTTCGGGCGGCGGTGCGTGCGTGCCGTTCCTGCGCGACATCCTCTCCGAGAAGCACGGTATCGATTTCACGGTGAACAAGGCGGTCTCACAGATCGAACGCGCCGAGGGCCTGTTCGACGGCACCGGCGACGATGTCGAGAAGGTGGGACCGCTCCTCACGGTGGCCCTGGGCCTCGCGCTGAGAAGGGGGTCGAAGTAGATGATCAAGATCAACCTGCTTCCGTCGGAGGAACGCGCCACCAAGCGCAAGATCAGCCTTCCGACCATCTCCGGAGGCGCGGTGCTGTGGGTGTCGCTCGGTATCGTCGTGTACGCCGGCGCCGTGGCGGGCATCTGGGTGCTGCAGAGCCGCAAGATCACCGATTACGAAACCAAGATCCAGGCCCTCAAGGAAGAGTCGGCCCGCCTCGCGCCGCAGCTTGCCAAGATTCGCAAGCTCACCGCGGAACGCGAAGAGGTCGACAAGCGCCTGGGGATCATCGCGTCACTCGACAAGGACCGTTACCTGCACGTGCGCATGATGAACGATCTCGCCGTCCAGGTTCCGGACAACTGCTGGATCGAAGAAGTCGACGAAGCGGGTGGCTCGACCGTGGACATCAAGGGCGTGACGTTCTCGAACTTCATCATCGCGGACTTCATGACCAGCCTCGAGAAATCGGGTCGCTTCACAGACATTGCGCTCAAGAAGGCGGAGGAAGGCGACATCGAGGACGTGAAAGTCGTGAAGTTTGAAGTCAACGCGAAACTGGTGAACTAGGCCTTCAGAGGGAAGGGCAACCATGAACCTCAGAGAACCCAAAACACAGAAGATCCTCATCGGGTGCGTGGCGCTCGCGGCGGCCGGGTACGTGTACTTCGGCACCTCGTTCCTGCCATTCAACTACCCGGTGCGCAAGGCGAAGATCGCGCAGCTCCAGGCGGACCACGAGAAGCTCGCCGCCGAAGTGGAGAAGGCGCGCAAAGTGGTCGGCGACCTCGCCCGCCTCGAGGCGGAATACGAGCGGCTGCACGACCAGTGGATATCGGCGCAGGAGCTTCTGCCCCAGGAAAAGGAAATGCCCGATTTGCTGCGCCAGGTGACGACCGCCGGCAGCCGTTCGGGTGTGGAGTTCGCGCTGTTCGAGCCGGAAGCATCCGTGCCGCACGATCTGTACACGGATCATCCGATTACAGTGACCGTGCGCGGCAACTACCACCAGGTGGGCTCGTTCATGGGACGGCTCTCGAATCTCGAGCGCATCGTCAACGTCACCGATCTCACGATGACGCAGCCGAACGACAACAAGCACGCCAAGAAAAAGACGTCGACGAGCAAGAAGAAGACGCAGGAGCCGGGCACGGACACCGTGGCGCTCTCCAATAATACCGTCGAAGCCCATTTCACGCTTACCGCCTATACGCTGCTCGACAACGTCAGCGGTGAAACGGTGACTGACCAGCAGGCCGATGCCAACGCTGGCGCCGACGCCAACGCCCCCGCCACTCCGGAAACGAACGTGGCCAAGGCGGGCAAGGCGCCGAAACAGCCGGCCAAAAAAGGAGGCAAGAATGCGGAACAGCATGCTGCACAGAACTAGCATCTTCGCCTCGCTCGTGTGCGCCCTCGTGGCGGCGTCGGCGCAGGCCGCCGATGCGCCCGCGGATACGACGAAAGCCAAAGCCGCCGCGCCCGCACCCGCTCCGGCTCAGCCGGCGGTTGTGGACGACGACGCGCCGGCAGCCACGACCAGCGCCAACGGCAAGGTCGTGCTGCGAGAGAACCTCTATTACTACGATGCATTCAACCGCCGCGACCCGTTCCGGTCGCTGGTGGACGGTGCGTTCAATCGCAATGACAAGATGGACCTCGTGAATTTGAACGCGGTCCAGCTGGTAGGCATCGTGCGCGGCGAAGTAGATCGCTTCGCGCTGCTCGAAGACGCGAGCGGGTACAGCTACATC
>DATEHD010000011.1:0-3151 GCA_035279765.1 Candidatus Krumholzibacteriia bacterium
CATCGAACGCTTGATGTACTTGGGCGAAGGCGTTCCGTACGAAAGAATCTGATCGTTCATCTTGAGGAGGTTGGGCTTGTTCTTCGCCTCCCAGGCGGCCCGGATGCCCTCCACCTCGGCGCTGCCGACGTAGTACGTCGAGAGCTGGGTCGAGGTGAGACACGCGCGGCGCCACTTACCCGCCGCTTCGCCGTCTTCCTGGTAGCCCTCGTTCATCATCATCGCCATGGCATCCTGCTCGCTCATACCTTCGGTGTGAATTTTCTGATCGATGATCGAGTTGATGATCACGCGCAGTCTCATCTTGAGCTGCTGCATGTGCACCTCGGGTCCGCCGAAGCCGGCGTCCGCCATCATCTTCTCGGTGTACACCGCCCAGCCTTCCGCGAACAGGCCGCTCGAGAAAATCGCGCGCACGAGTGTGGGCGCCTTGAACTGGTTCGAGTGCGCGCCCTGCAGGTAGTGACCCGGCATGGCTTCATGCACGGTGAGGTTGTAGAGCATCTTGTCGTTGTATTCCTTGAAAAACGACTCCGTGCGATCCGCCGTCCAATCTTTGGGCGTGGGCGCAATGGAGAAGAACGTATCGGCGTGCGGCTCGAGCGGACCCGGCGCCTCGCAATACGCCACCGCGACACCGCGCTGGAACTCCGGCATCACGATCACCTTGACCGGCTCCTTGGGAACCGTGACGAGCTTCTTGTCGCGCACGAACTTGGTGGCATCCGCGAGCGCCGCCTTGGCCTTGTCGACGATATCCGCGTTGGAGGGATGTCCCTGCGCGATGTGATCGAGCACCGCCTTGTTCACATACTTCACGTCAGCCAACTTGGCCGCATCCTTCTCTTCCGGGAAATACGCCTTGAAGAGCGGAAGTGCGGTGGCGTACATCGACTGCTGCGTCGCCTTGAGATCGGCCTGCGCGCGCGTGTAGATCTCTTCCTTGGAGAGATCCGAGTCGAGCGTGAAGCGGAGCTTCTTGCGCCACAGTGCGTCACCGAGACGGAAGTCCCCGCTCGAACGCGGCAAGAGATCCTTCTCCAGCCACTGGCCGTACTCTTCCAGCGCGGCGACCGCCGCTGCGCGTGCCGGCGCGAGCTCCTTCTCCATCTTGGGCGACTGCGACACAAATTGCGTGAGGTCGTCGCGAATGAGCCCGATGTTGCCCTGGTTCTGCTGGATCGCCGTCTTGGTGTGCATCTCGGGCGGGTTCTTGAGATTGGCCTTGGCCGCGGCAATCACGTTGGGAATCTGCTCGAGGCGGCCCTTGAGGCTCGCGAGGCGCTGGTCGAGCGGTGCGAAGTCACGGGCGATGAGCGAGTAGATGGCGCTCCCCATGTTGTAATAGATGGGATTCCATTCCTGCTCCTTGAGCTCTTCATTTTCGAACACGCCGCGCTCGAGGTTCGACTTCAGAATCTCGTAGTCGATCTGGTTGGCCTGGCTGAGCGACTTGGGGTCGATGGCCGCCAGCTTGGCGAGGTAGTCCTTGTTCATCTGCGTCTGCGCCGCAATCGCGGATGCCGAGCGGTCGGTGAGCTGCGCATCGTAGCGATGGTCGCCGAGCTGCGTGGCCGCTTCCGGGTTCGCCTTGAGCATGTCTTCGACATACGCATTGGCCACCGTGACAAAGTCCTTGTCGGCGGCGCGAGCCGCGAGCGGCGCCAGTGCCAGCGCCGCCACACCCAACCCAATGATCAGTGCTTTCATTGCCTCGTTCTCTCCTTTGAATGTTGCCTTCGCGCGTCAATGCGCTTCCGGAGTACGCACCACCAACAGACGGGGTTCCGTCATTTCTTCCATCGCAAAACGAACGCCCTCGCGGCCCTGGCCGCTTTCCTTCACACCGCCGTACGGCATGTGGTCGACGCGCCACGAGGGCACATCGCCGACAATCACGCCGCCCACTTCCAGTTTGTCCCAGGCACGCTGCGCCTTGTAGAGATCGCGCGTGAACACACCGGCCTGGAGTCCATAGACGCTGTCATTCACCTCGTCGAGCGCCCTGTCGAAATCGTCGAAGGTCGACAGCACCGCCACCGGCCCGAAGGCTTCTTTGGCGCACACGCCGGCGTCCTTCGGAACATTCTCGAGCAAGGTTGCGTCGAGCATCGCACCCTGGCGGCGGCCGCCGGCCAGCACGCGCGCGCCCCGCGCCACGGCGGAGCGGATCCACGTTTCGAGCCGCGCCGCTTCTTCTTCGGAGATCATCGGGCCGATGAAGGTCTCCTCGCGGCGCGGATTGCCCGCGATGAGCTTCGACGTCGCCGTGATCAGCCGCGTCTTGAACGCATCGTAGATGCTCCGGTGCACAATCACGCGCTGCACCGAGATGCAGCTCTGTCCCGACTGGTAAAACGCGCCGGTGACGATGCGCGCCACCGCATCGTCGAGATCTGCGTCCGCATCCACGATCACCGCGGCATTGCCACCCAGCTCGAGCAGCACGCGCTTTTTCCCCGCGCGGCTCTTCAGTCCCCATCCCACGCTGGGTGAGCCCGTGAAGCTCAGCAACTTGATGCGCGGGTCTTCCGCGAAACGCCCCGCATTCTCGCCTTTGACGGGCAGAATGGAAAACGCGCCGGCGGGAAGCGCCGTCTCCGAGAGCACTTCACCGATGATGAGCGCGCCGATGGGCGTGGCACTCGCCGGCTTCAAGACGAACGGACAACCGACAGCGAGCGCGGGTGCCACCTTGTGCGCCACGAGATTGAGCGGAAAATTGAACGGCGTGATGAACGAGCACACGCCGATGGGCACGCGCTTCCACATGCCGCGGTAGCCGCGCGCGCGCGGCGAGATGTCGAGGGGCAGCACTTCGCCGACCATGCGCGTGGATTCCTCGGCGGCGACGCGAAAGGTATCGATGAGACGCTCGACTTCACCGCGGCTGTCGCGAATGGGTTTGCCGGCTTCGATGCAGAGCGCCTCGGCGAGCTCACCTTTGCGCTCGGTAAAGCGCGCCACGCAGTGCGCAATAATGTCACGGCGTTCGTACGACGCCAACGCACGCATGGGCTCGAGCGCCTCAACGGCGCGCGCGATGGCTTCGTCGACAACAGCGTCGTTGGCGAGCGCCACGCGCGTGATGACTTCGCCCGAGAACTTGTCACTCACGGCGAGATCAGTGTTCGCGGCAACGGGCCGGTTG
>DATEHD010000012.1:0-2180 GCA_035279765.1 Candidatus Krumholzibacteriia bacterium
CGCAGCATCATCTCGGTGATCTCGAAGTCCGCGATAACGCCGTCCTTCATGGGCCGGATGGCGTTGATGTACTCGGGCGTCTTGCCCAGCATCGTCTTCGCTTCCAGACCGACCGCATATACTTTCCGGGTGCGCTGGTCGACAGCCACCACCGACGGTTCGTTCAAGACGATGCCGTTGCCCTTCACGAACACGAGCGTGTTGGCCGTGCCGAGGTCGATGGCGACGTCGTTCGTCAGATAGTTGTTGAGCCTGGAAAACAGTGACATTGAAAACTCCGTGCGCGGGTCAGAAGTACCCGGCTTCCTTTAAACTCTGAAAACGATCGGAACCGATCACGATGTGATCGAGCAACTCGATGCCGATCAGGTCGCCGCACTTCGCGAAGCGCCGCGTGAACTCGATGTCCTCCCGGCTCGGCGTCGGATCGCCGGTCGGATGGTTGTGCACGAGAATGATTGACGCTGCGCTCGCCGCGATGGCCGGCTTCAGGATCTCGCGCGGATGCACGATGGATGCGTTGAGCGATCCGATTGAAATCGTCACCACGCGGATCACGCGATTCTTCGTGTTGAGGAACGCCGCCTTGAAGTGCTCGCGATCATAGTCCTTCATCTCGTCCATGAACATGCGTGCGATGTCCCGGGGGGCACGGACGGATGATCCGCTGGAACGCGACTCACGCGCAAAACGTTTTCCCAGCTCGAAGGCGGCCGCCAGCTGGCAGGCGCGCGCAAACCCGATTCCCGGAACGCGGCGCATTTCATCCACGCCGGCCCGGCCCAGGGCGACCAGTTCCCCGAATTCTCCAAGCAATCTCAGCGCCAGCACCAGCGCTCCCGACCCGCGCGACCCGCCGCCGACGACGATCGCGAGGAGCTCCTGCAGTGAAAGTTCAGATGCACCCCGCGCGTAGAGGCGTTCGCGCGGCCGATCATGCGACGGAAGCCCATTGAGCGATTCACTCCCCATTCCCCCCACCTCCCACACAAAACACGCCAGAAGGCTTCTACAGCCGGGCGTACGCTATCAAAGGGCTGCAAAGAATGGCAAGAATATTACCGACGCGACGGCCTATTTTGCGTCGCCGCGCGCGAATCTGGCCGGATGTGCGTGGTCAGGAAACAGCCAGCCGCCGGGCATGCTCGGCGGCAAACTCGTTCCACTCGCTGGAGGGGTAGCGCGCGACGATCTGCTCGTACGCGTGGCGCGCGCGGTCGAGGTGTCCCTGGCGTGAGTAGAGATTGGCCGCCCGCAGGAGCGCAAACGCGGCCTCGGTGTGATCGCCGTGGACACGGGTGAAGCCTTCGTAGGCTCTGAGCGCGATATGAGGTTTCAAATTCCGCTCAAGACCGAAGGCAAGGTCGAGCTGGGCGTCGGCAGGCAGTACGAAATCCTCGAAGGCACGCAGAGCTTCCACGTAGATTTCTTCTGCGCGCCCTCGACGACCCGCCTCGAGCAGACTGGTAACGGCGCGCAGGTATCCCACGCGCGCGCCGGCGCGGTCGCCGCACGGCAGACTCACGCGCGCCAACGATGCGTGTGCCTCGCCGTCATGCGGCCGCGCCTTCGCGTAGCGCCCGAACTCGTCCTGGGCGCCGTAGTATTCGCCGCTGCGCAGGTAACGCTTGCCCTTGACCAGGTAGCCCTCCACGCTGCCGCTCTTCCATCCGCCCGCCAGCAGCATGGCCGTCACACCGAACGAGAATCCTGCGACATGCGTGAGGTACGCGACACTGTTGCCACCGCCTTCGAGCTGGACGAGTCCGCGCACGACCTGGAGCAGCACCCACAGCCCCATCGCAAACACGACATGCAGGTCGGAGCGTCCCGCGCGATTGGTCGCCATCAAGGGAGCGAACACCCACCACGCGATGCGCACCTTGTGGTGGCGCAGGCGCACGAGAAATGCGCCCATCAGTCCCGACACCGCGCCCGATGCGCCGATGATGCCGAGACTCGTCTTCAGCACGTGCACGTTGTACCAGCCCTGTGCAAGGTTGCCCGCCATGGCCGAACCCACGAACAACAGCGCGAACCACGCGGTGCCGATACGGTCTTCGAGGTAACACCCGAACAACACGAGGTAAACGAGATTCGAGAGGATGTGAAACCAGTCGAAGTGGAGAAACGCGGCCGACAGCGACGTGATGACGGGCGAAAAGCCGGGGTAATAGATC
>DATEHD010000013.1:0-13312 GCA_035279765.1 Candidatus Krumholzibacteriia bacterium
CACGCGACGTCCCCCCACATCGTATACAGACATGCTGAGCTTCCCTTCCTCGCCCGCGGTGTAGTGCACCGAGAACTGGCCCGTCGCCGGGTTCGGATACACGCTCACGATGTCCGTGCGGATCGGAAGCGGCCCGGTCCCGGTGCTGAGCGGAGCACACGCACCGACGCCGATAGCATCCGCGCGCAGGATGTGCTTGCCGGGATCGATCTCCACCGCCGTGGGCTGGTTGGGCACGAAGAACGTAAAGGTCTGGTCGCGCTGGTCATTGGTGACGAGCTCGTTCACGTCGCCGCCGCTGGTATGAATCACCATCGGCACCGGCATGACGAACACATTCACGTTGGACGTCGACGTCTGCGTCTGGTGCAGCGTCACCTGGACACGCCAGCCGTTGGGGTCCGTCACCCACTGGCTGCACGCGGAGTAGATGGGATAGCCCGTCCCGGTCTCGAGCCACTGCGCGAAGAACGTGTCCCAGTCGGTTCCAGTGACGGTTTCGACAACGCGCTTGAGATCACTCGTCGTCGCGCAGTTGTACTTGAGAGCCGGATCCGCGATGTACGATTTCAGGATGTTCCGGAAGGCCGTGTCACCGACGATCCAACGCATCATGTACAGGACCATCGAACCCTTGGAGTAAATGCGCGACTGCGCAAACATATCGCTTACGTTGGTGGTGTCCTGCAGTACGATGGTGCCGAGCGCGTTGCGCGCATCGGCGTATGTGCTGGCGAGCTGCGATTCGTAAGTGCCCGGATACAAATTCTCACGCTGCTGGAAATAAAGCAGCGCTGCGTACGTCGCAAAACCTTCATGCAACCAGATGTGGTGCCAGTTCTTGTTGCTGACGGAATCGCCGTACCACTGGTGTCCCAGCTCATGGCTCACCAGTGAGATCGACGACCCGTTGAGCGATGTCATCGTCTGGTGCTCCATGCCGCCGCCGAACGTGCATTCGGAGTGTCCGTATTTCTCGTTCGCAAACGGATACGGTCCAAACCAGTCTTCGAACACGCTGATCATGTCGCCCGCTTGACCCCAACCGGAAGGAAGCGTCGAGGTGCCGTCGTTGTACATAAGGTTGTCCACGAGCATCGTGAGCGGCCCGTACTGTGTCGCCAACGGCGCGGGGCGGACGTAATTGTACGTAGCGCGCGAGTAATCGCTTACCGCAATCGAAACGAGATAATTGGAAATCGGGTAGTGCGAGACCCAGTCGTAGGTCTTGTTGGCACCGTTGGTGGTTTCGCTGACCAGGAGGCCCTGCGAGCCGCAGCGATATTGCGACGGACACGTCACCGTGACGCGCACCGAGTCGGCCTTGTCCGACGGATGATCCTTGCACGGCCACCATTCGCGCGCGCCGTACGGTTCCGAAAGGCTCCACACAAAATTCTTTCCGGCGCGCGTTCCAAATACGTAGTACCCGAAGCCGCCCTGCTGCGGACTCCCGTTGTACGTCACATCGACTTTCACATCGTTGCCCGGGGTCACCGGAGTCGGCAGCGTGATGTTGAGCACTGCTCCGGGATGCGTGAACGTGCAGGGCGTACCGTCGGAAAGCTTCACGGCTGTCACCGTGAGCGTGTTCTGCAGGTCGAGAACCAGCGTCGACATGGTGGTACCGACCACGGTGCCTTCGACGCGCACGATTCCCGACAGCGTGTTAACAGTCATCGGGAGGGTCAGGTTGAGGTGGTAATAATGAATGTCGATGTTGGTGCTTGCCGAAGACTTCTGGGGCGGATGCGGTGACAGGGCCATGGCGGTTTTGGCGGCGGAGCAATCCTTTGCGCCGTCACCGATTAAAGCCGCGGGGGGCGGACTGGCCGGCTGTGCCGGGCCGGCGGCCGCGCCAGCGGCCGCTGCAATCCCGGAGCCGCCGACGACTCCGGCTACTCCCAAGCCAACAAACAAGATTCCAACTGTAAGAATTACGGTGCAGAGCAGACGAAGCATGTGCAGGCTCCCATTCGGTTTCACTCATTATAGTAGTTCGGGCGCCTGTACGGCAACGTCGGCGGTTTGACAGCACCCGGGGCGGTGCCGATAATCCTCAAACCTTCAACCCAACAGGTGTTTCTATGGCAAACGGAGCAGCATCGACGGTTCTCGCGGCGGCAGTCTTCGCGGGCGGTTGTTTCTGGTGTGTGGAAGCGGTGTTCGAAGAGCTCGACGGCGTTCAGGACGCCGTGTCCGGCTACGCCGGCGGGTCGGCCGAGACGGCCAACTATGAAGCCGTGTGCACCGGCGCCACCGGACATGCCGAGGCCGTGAAGATCATCTACGATCCCTCGAAGATCAGCTATCGCAAGCTGCTCGAGGTGCACTTTGCGACGCACGATCCCACGTCGCTCAATCGCCAGGGCAACGACACGGGCACGCAGTATCGCTCCGCGATTTTCTACGCGAACGAGCAGGAAAAGAAGATTGCGGAAGATTACATCGCGGAGCTGACGAAGAAGCACGCGTACGACAAGCCCATCGTCACCACGCTGGAGCCGCTCAAGGCCTTCTATCCGGCGGAGACGTACCACCAGAACTTCGTGTGCGACAACCCCAACCAGGGTTACGTGCGCGCGGTGGCAATGCCCAAGGTGGACAAGGTGCGTCACAAGTTCGCAGACGATCTGAAGAAAGAATCTCCGTTGGATAAGAAGTGAGTCGACGCGGACGCGAGTCCGCGTCTCGCTCGACAGGTGCACCCATCATTGTGTAACATCCCTCGGCGCGGCGAACGCCGCGCCTTACCAAGGAGAAAGATTTCAACATGGCCACCTACACATGTGACAAGTGCGGAATGAGCGTGGACATCACCTGCGCGAAGTGCGGCGAGGAGCTCGTGGCCGACGCGATCGCGAAGCCGGATGGCACCAAGGTTCAGGTTTCCAAGTGTCCCGAGGGCCACGGCAAGATCAAGTCGCCGATGTGCTGCGGACAGGATATGACCTGCGAAATCGGCTGATCTTCAGCCAATGCGAATGCCCCTTCACACGCGCGTCCTGATCGGCGCGCTCACCGGCGCCGCCCTGGGCGCGCTGGCGTTTGCCTTCTTCCGGGATTCCCCGGGACTCGATGCCTTCACGAAATACGTGGCCCAGCCCGTGGGCCAGGTTTTCCTGCGTCTGTTGTTCATGCTCGTTGTGCCGCTTTTGTTCTCGGCGTTGGCACTTGGAGTCGCCGGATTGGGCGATGTGCGCGCGCTGGGACGCATCGGGATGAAAACACTGGCGTACACAGTCTGTGTCTCGATTATCGCCGTGCTGCTCGGCGTCACGCTGGTGAATGTAATCGGCCCGGGACGAGGCATTCCTCCCGAGTTGCGGGCACGGCTGCTCTCGGAAACCGCGGATCGCGCGTCCGCGATCACGGCCGCGAAGCCCAACGCCACCGGCGTGAATCTCTTCGTGCAAATCATCCCCGACAATCCGCTCAAGGCCGCCGCCAACGGCGACATGCTGGGCTGGATGTTTTTTTCGCTGATGATCGGCATAGGCTTGTGCCTCGTGCGCACGCCGGCGGCGCAGAAATTCCAGGATGCACTGGAAGGTCTGTATGACGTCAGCATGAAGCTGATTGATATCGTGATTCGTTTCTCGCCCATCGGAGTAGCGGCGCTGCTGTTTACACTCACATCGTCGCTCGGCTACCAGATCCTGGCTCAGCTCGGGCGCTATGTGTTCGTGGTGGTCCTCGCACTCGCGATCCATCAGTTTGTAGTTTATTCGATCATGCTCGCGACGCTGGGACGCATGTCGCCGTGGAAGTTTTTCAAAGGCGTGGAAGAAGCGATGCTGGTGGCCTTCTCCACGGCTTCTTCAAACGCCACGCTTCCTACGGCTCTCAAAGTGGCAGAGGAGAATCTCAAACTGCCATCCCAGGTGAGCCGTTTCGTGCTCACGATCGGCTCTACTGCCAATCAAAACGGCACCGCGCTCTTCGAGGGCGTGACGGTCTTGTTCCTCGCGCAGTTTTACAACATTCCGCTCACGCTCGCCCAGCAGGTGATGGTCGTGTCGATCTGCGTGCTGGGCGGTATCGGCACCGCAGGCGTTCCCGCGGGCTCGATTCCGGTGGTGGCGATGATCCTCGGGATGGTGGGTGTGCCGCTGGAAGGCCTCGGGCTGATCCTCGGCGTGGACCGCTTCCTGGACATGTGCCGCACCACGCTGAACGTGACCGGCGATCTCGTCGCCGCCGTAGTGGTGTCGCGGGGCGAGAAGGTCACTTCTTCTTGATGATGGCACGCGGCCGGACGTGGACTCTCCGGTTCACTCGCGCGGCCGGAATCAAACGCCGCGTATGCCGCCGGCGCCTCGCGGACCAAGTCCCGTGGACCGCGCTTCCCCATCAATCGCTCACTCTCCAAGCGGTTGTGATACGCGCACAGTAGCCTGAGATTGTCGATCGTGGCGGCCCCGCCGCGGGCCACCGGCCGGATGTGATCAACCTGGAGCACGTGAGTTGAGTTGCATCTCTTTCCGTCGGGGCCGACGTAGGTGCATCGCTGATCGCGAACGTGCACCTGATCACGGACCGCCGCCGGAATCTGCCGCGAATTGCTCGACCCGACTGCATGCTGCTGCGTCTCTTGTTTGCCCGCTCGAGATTCGCGCCTCGTCTGGCGCTGAATCGGATCCTCGCGCTTGAGAAAATAATCCGCCATAAAATCAATCACGTCGTCGAGGGACGCATTCGACCGCAGCTGGTGCGAAGCCAGGGCGCGGACGCGATCCAGCTTGTGCATGCGCTCTTCAGTCATGTTGAGCTCAACATGCAGCATTCGTTTGTACTCGTGCGCTACCGCATGCTGAGCACTCGGCGGTGGCAACTTTGGTGGCTCCATCGGAAGGCCTGACACTTCCTCGGGTGATTCTTTACCGCCAACGTTGATGGTGGATTTCGCGCAATGTGGCACCGCCACGACAAAGTGACGAACCCGGGCCGGCGGCAGCGCGCTCAGCGGATTCAGGCTCGCGACAAAGCGGGCGACTTCCCGGGCGGACTTGTTTCGGATCGCCTCGATGACCACCTGCGCGTTGTCCGGTTTGATGTGTTTCGCGACGGCGGCGACTGTGCACGTGTTCACTTCGCCCGAGTCCAGCAGGGATTCCAACTGCGGGTATTCCGCCAGGCATCGTGCAGTGCGTATGCGCCTCACAGCGGATCCTTCCGACCACTTCAGATGTTGCGTGCAGTAATCGAACATCGAGCCGTAGCCGAGCTCCAGGTAGAACTTGTTGCGCTCGATGTCGTGAAGATTGACGAGCAGGCGCAACGTGAGTTTGCGATCCTGCGATACGATCTGATCGGTTTCGGAGAGAACTTCGCGAGCAGAACGAGCGGGCTTGAACATGAGCACACCTCCAGTGGAATTGCGTGAACAACCCAGCGCGGGAGGAGTGCGCTGTACAATTAATATAATGACGTTCGCTTGTTAGTCAATGCGAGACAGACAAATATCTGCATAAATATTTCGTGATGAAATTGTGCTGCGACAATTGTCCGCGAGATCGTTAGAAATCTCGCGGACAATTGTTGATGTTGCGTGATGGGCTGATGTGTTGTTGCGGAGATGCGTGCGACGTGCGCTTTCAGCGCACGTCCGTTCGCGACTGCGCGAGCTTCTCATTCACGCGACGCGTCGCTTCGTCGATCGTCGCTTCCGAATGCGGCTTTCCGCTTTCGGCCGCCTGGCGGCGAACCTCTTCCTTGGTCACGCCGCCGCGGCGCGCGCGCCAGTCCATGTCCTCGGCATACGCCGTCTCGAACTTCGTGATGAAGTTCTCGGCCGTCCAATCGTCGTATGGACCTTCGGGCTTGTGCGACTTCGCGAGCTCGAACAACGCCGGAATGGCGAGTGTCTTGTCGTAGTGTTTCTCCTGCCCCTCGCGATGATCCAGCGCACCGCCGGTGGGCGCATTGGTGGCGGTGTAGCTCTTCCCTGACGTGCTCTTGCACACCATGTCGGCGAAGCATCCCACGACAGGATGGTGATACACGATACAGCAAATGTGTTCGGCCGGATTCGAGAACGCGCTCGCGATCACCTTGAGAGGATCGATGCGGTAGGAGCCGATGCGCTTCAGGCCACAGGCGTCGAGATCGTGCTTGCGCGCGATGAGATCTTTGGCGTGTTGCCCCCCGGCGGTCGCGTTGAAAAGCTGAATACGCGGCGGAGCCGCGAATCGCTGCGGCTTCTTGCGCAGCGCACGCACCACGAGAGAAAGAACGAACAAACCGGCGATGTAGAAGATCACATTCATGACGTGCCCTCCGCGGCAGCCGCCATGAAATGTGCAGATTGTATGCCAGCCGCTTAACTGCTTGATTCCCCCGCGGGCATCACCAGCCGGGCAAATCCTGCATGGTTGCGAATGTTGTCCCACTCGGGCTCGATGCGCGCCCGCGCCCGCACGAAGGCCGGGCGGCCTTCGATCGCGCTCTGCAGAAGCTCGAGCGCCGGTTCCACTTCGCCGCGCAGGGAGTGAATGCCTGCCGCGTAGTACTGCGTGAACGGCTCGTCGGCACCCAGTGCCCGCCGCTCGGCAAAAGCGTCCAGCCCGGTGGCAAATGCCGAGGCCGCGCGCGACTCGTCGCCGAGACACTGCCATGCAAAACCGAGGCGCATGTTGAGCTCGATGCGAATACGCGAGCGCAGCGCATGGTCGAGCCGCTCCAGAAACGTGAGCTCGCTGGAGAACGAATCCGCGGCATCACGATATTTTTTCCTGAGAAAGAGCGCGTGCCCCAGGCGCATGTATGCGCCCACCACCTGCACGCCCTGCTGGCCGGAGAGAAACCCTTCCTGCAGCGTGATCGCGCGGCGCGCGGCCGTTTCCGCCGCATCCAGCTCGCGCATCAGCGCGCAGCAGTGCGAGAGCTGGAGCCAGTACCATCCCGCCTGCGGGTCGCGCTCCACCGCACGCCGGTAGATGGCCGCGGCCGCGGGAAAATCACCGTGGCCGATGAAATGCCCGCGCGCCATCCCGCCCAGCACGCGCGGATCGTCGGGGCTCAGCGTGAGCGCGCGCTCCAGGCACTCGAGCCCTTCCTCCACGCGCCCCAGCGCCAGCAACGTCACGCCGAACTCGCGCCACGCGCGCGCCGACTGCGGCCGCACATCGAGCACCCGGCGCAGCGTCACCCGCGCCCGCTCGAGCACGTCGGCGGATGCGAGGTATTCGCCCTTCTGCTCGTAGGCCGCGCCCAGCTCGATCTGGGCACGCACGTAGTGCGGATCCAGTGCGAGCGCGTGCTCGAACAACAGAATGGCGCGCTCCAGCGCTTCGTAGCTGTCGGCACGGATATTGAGAAGACCTTTCGAGAGCGCTTCGTAGGCACCCACCACCTGTGTCTCGGCCCCCTCGTCGCTTTGCGCTGCGTTCAGACGCAGCGCGTCGGTGAGCTCGCCCACGATGCGATCCTGCAGCTCGAAGATGCGATCGAGTGCACCGTCCGCGCGCGCCACCCGCACCACATTGTCAGCCTGCGCATCCAACACACGCGCCGTCACGCGCACCTGTTCGCCGAGCCGCTGGAACGCGCCCGACACCACCCAGCGCGCACCCAGCATGCGCCCGAGCTGCGCGGCATGTTCCGCCGGCAGCTCGCCGGCTTCGACACCGAGCTTGCGCAGGTTCTCGCGCAGGCGCTCGCGTCCCCACACGTCGATGCCTTCGATTCCCTGCAGCGCGGTGGTAACCGTTTCGGCGAGCCCGGTGCCGAGCCAGTCATCTTCGCCATTGCCGGTGAGATTGGCGAAGCCCGCGATGGCAACGCGTTCGCCGCCCACCGGAAGCGCCAGCACGCCGCTGCGCAGGCGGTGCAGCCGCGTGGCAACGTCGCGCAAGCCCGTCACACGCTCCTCGCGCGACTTGGCGAGCATGTTCAACACCAGGCGTTCCAGCTCCGGAAAGCGCGGATCCGAAAAACGAACCGGGAGCGGCGGTGGATCGCGGTGCAGGATGGCGTCGGCCACCTGCACCAGCGTGTCGCCTTCGAACGGACGCCGGCCGGCAAGCATCTCGTAGAACACCACGCCGAGCGAAAACACATCCGTTCGTGCGTCGAGCAGTTTTCCGAGCGCCTGCTCGGGCGACATATAGTGGATGGTTCCCGCAAAACCTGCCGGGTGCGCGTCGTCACGCGTCCACGTCGGCGCATCGGGCGAGATCATCGGCTGCTGTCGCGCCAGTCCGAAGTCGAGAATCTTGACGCGCCCCTGCGCCACCATGAGATTGCTGGGCTTGATGTCGCGGTGCACGACACCGCGCTCGTGCGCCTCCGCGAGCCCTTCCGCCGCCTGCGCGCCGATGTCGAGGATGTCGTCGAGCGAGAGCGCTGATCCCGCGATCAGGTCGGCAAGCGTGCGCCCCGGCACGTATTCCATCGCGAGCAGGTAGCAGCGCTCGCCGTCGTGATCGCTCACTTCCACGTCGTAGATGACCGCGATATTGGGATGAACCAGGGCCGAGGCAGCACGCGCTTCGTTGAACAGGCGCGCGGCGCCCTCCCCGTCGCCCTGCTGGCGCAGGAGTTTCAACGC
The DNA here is from genome assembly GCA_035279765.1 of Candidatus Krumholzibacteriia bacterium. Lineage (GTDB taxonomy): Bacteria > Krumholzibacteriota > Krumholzibacteriia > WVZY01 > JAKEHA01 > JAKEHA01. Next base: position 8,552 of record DATEHD010000013.1, read on the forward strand.
GACCTGCCTGTGCAAACGCGTGTCTTCGGCGAGATAGACTTCTCCCATTCCGCCCTGGCCGAGGCGCTCGATCAAACGGTAATGGGAGATGGATGAGCCGATCATTGCCTGCATCATATGACGTGAGCGGCAACGCGCGCAAACTGCCGCTACCGCAGCGTTCGCCCGCATGTTAGCTTCTTCTTACGGTGTTTTGAAGGAGGCTGTTATCTCATGAAAGCGAAGTCGCTCCTGATCCTCGTTCTCTTCTGTGTGGCGTGCGGCGGCACGTCCGGACTCGATCGCGCGGAAATCAGCAAACAGGCGACCGTCGATTCCGACGGCGTCCAGCGCATCGACGTCGACATGCACAGCTACTATTTCGACCCCAACAAGATTGTCGTGAAGGCGGGCACCCCTGTGGAGATCCGGATTCACAACTGCTCGCACATCGTGCCGCACAACCTCACCATTTCATCGCCCGATATCAACGTGAGCGATGACAAGTGGGGATGGGGCAGCGGTCACCTGCGCTTCACGCCCACCAAGGCGGGCGAGTACCGCTTCTTCTGCAAGAAGGACCACCACGAGAAAAAAGGAATGGCGGGAACGCTTGTCGTCAAAGAGTGAGAGCAAAGCCTGACCGGAGTCGTTCAGACATCTGAAGGCGGGCTCTCCGGGTGGCTGTGCGCGTCTGGCAGCGGAATCCGTACCTGCACGCGTGTGCCGTGGTCGGGCTCTGACATGATGGAAAACGTTCCACCCAGCATCTCGGAACGCTCGCGCATGCCGATCAAGCCCATTCCCGAATAAACATCGCGCCGCTTGCGCAGCGATGTCAGGTCGAATCCCCGGCCGTCGTCCTGCACGGACAGAACGACGTGGTTGTTTTCGCGGGTCATGGATACGTCCACGGTTCTGGCCGCGGCGTGTTTCGCCACGTTGGAGAGCGCACCCTGGGCGACGCGGTAGAGCGCGATGTCGAGCTGATCGTCGTGCAGCTCTCCGGCTGAACCATTGACCTGCAGTTTGATCGCCACGCCGTACACCCGCTCGAACTCCTTGCACAGCATATCCATCGCTACGGACAGCCCGTAGTCGTCCAGCGCCAGCGGGCGCAGGTTGTATGAGATGCGCCGCACCTCGGCAATGGTGCGATCCACGTCGCCCACCAGCACGTTGAGGCGGGCGCGGCTGGGAGCCCCATCCTGGTGGAGCTCCTGCTCCAACAGGTGCATCCCGAGCTTCAGCGCGGCCAGGCGCTGGCCGAGATCGTCGTGGAGCTCACGCGCCACGCGGCGGCGCTCGTCCTCCTGCGCGCCCTGCACCGACGCGGCCAGAACCCGAAGCGCCTCGTTGGCCGTGGAGAGCATCGCCGTGCGCTCCCGAACGCGCTCCTCCATTTCGTCGCGCGCGGCCCGCAGCCCATCGGCGGCCGCCCTGGCTTCCTCGACCACCGCGGCCACCGTCAAGTTGGTGATGGCCAGCACGGCCAGGTAGCTCTGCAGGCGTAGCAAAGCCTGGTTGGGGGAGGTGGAGATGTTGACGAATGGGCCGGTTCCATCCAGCGTGCCCCAGATCGAGATGACGCTCAGAATGGCGACCGCGCCGGCGGTCTCACGCGTGCCCAGCCGGAATGCCGCCCACATCAGCGCGGGAAGAATATAGAAGAGCTTGTTGGCCAGGAGCCCGTTGAAGACGAGGACGGTGACGGTGGTAACCAGCGCATAGACAACGACTGTCTCCAGGAGGCGCCGGCGCGTCCAGCGCAGGCGCCACTGCTGCACCCACAGGAGCGCGAGGGCGGCGGCCAGAAATCCGCCGACCGCATCCCCCATCCACCACGTTGCCCACAGCGCGCCGTAATTCGACCAGGCCGCCGCTCCCGTTACGCACAGGCTGGTGACGCCGATGGTGGCGCTGAGCGTGGTGGCCGCCATGCACGCCAGGAACCAGAATGCAACAATGTCGCGCGCGCGCTGGAACGCGCGCGGCCCGCTCGCGAACGCAATCACCAGCCACGCGCCGACGACCGCTTCCAGCGTGTTGCCGAGCGCAATGAGAAGGGCGTTCAGCCACGAACCCGCGGTGGTGATGTTGACCAGGAACGCGCCCACGAAAATCGCGGGCCAGAAACGGATCCCCCACAGCAGCAGGATGGCAAAGGCGAGGCCCGTGGCGGGCCATATGGCGCTGGTGCTCGCGTGCAGGAATGCAAAACGGAGCCCGAGCTTTCCCACGGCGAAGTAGACCGCCGCGGCCGCCATCAGGCGCAATGCGGTGGCAACCGGCAGAGCTCGTTCGCTGCCAATGGCCGTGGCGGGTGGTTCGACAACCTCTGGTTTGTCGGCGGACATGGGCATCAACCGGGATTAGAAAATGAAGACCGCTGCCGAGACAAGTGTCTTGGCAGCGGCCCCTTTTTGTGGCACGTCATCGAGGAGTACCCGCCCGGAGGTGCAGATCCAAACCCTTCGACCTGGAAGGCACGCGGTGTTGGCACAAAGCGGTCGAAAAGCTGGATGCACCAGTCGCGGCTGCTATGGTGGTGGCTCAGATGGCTGCGCCGCTCCTTTGGCCTGTACTTCCCCTGGCAACGCGCCGCCTTACGGACAGCGCCTGACGAGCCACGGTGAGTGCGAAGTCACCTGAACCGGGAGGGTACTCGGGTGACTTGTCACTCGCCGGGGAACGTACCTTTTCCCCTTCATTATCACCTATCAGCGAAAAACCGTAATTGTGTAATCGGGCAAATCTGGTAGAACTGGAGGTCAGTTGAAGCAGCTCCTCCCCACAACCTTGCTCCGGACCGCCGTTACTGTCGCGCTCGGGCTTGCCGTGACCCTCCAGACGGTCCCCGCGCGGGCGGAATCCCCCTACGAAACCGATCGATCCCAGGAGTGGCTGTGGCTCGGGACGGGCCTGACGCTTTCGGTGGGCGGATGGGTGGCAACCCACCAGATCGATCCGCTGACGCCGGAGCAGCTCCAGGCCCTCTCCACCGACGACATCAATTCGTTCGATCGCCGGACCATGCACGCCTTTCGCGACGACCATTCCGGCGACGCCCTCGGTGTCGGGTCGTTCCTGATTCCGCTCGCGTTTCTCACGAACGACGACATGCGTGACGATGCCGGAACGCTGGGCACCATGTGGGTCGAAGCCACGGCGTGGGCGGAAGGACTGGCGCAGGTGTCCAAGGCCATCGCGAAACGAACGCGTCCTTATGCCTACGACCCCGACGCGCCCTCCGAGCTGAAAACGAAAGCCGAAGCGCGCGTGTCGTTCTACTCCGCACACGCCACCAGCGCGGCGATGAACTGCTTTTTCATGGCCAAGGTGTTCTCGGACTACTCGGACAATCACAATGCGGAGATCGCGATGTGGACCGGCGCCGTGCTCTATCCCGCGCTCACCGGATTTTTCCGCGTCGAGTCGGGTCACCACTTCACCACCGATGCCATCACCGGCGTGGTCGTCGGCGCCGCCGTGGGGTACCTGGTGCCCGCGCTGCACAAGCGCAATGATTCGGTTTCGGTGGAGCCGCAATCAGGTGGCGGCGGGGCGAGCTTCACCGCGACGTTCTCGTTCTAGCCGCGCTTTCAGCCCTGCATCATCGCGAGCAGTGTGGTCACCGTGTTCCAGTTGCGGCCCGAGCTCACGGTCTTGAGCGTCGCGTCGAAATACTGGTTGGTGAGCTTGGTTTTGGCGGCCCCGTGGGGAAGATGGAGATAGATTTCGCCGCCCTTCACGACGAACTCGTCGCCGGGCGAGCGACGCGGATCGAGCGCGGCAACCGACGCCCCGGCCGGCGTGTCCGCGAGAAACACCACGTGCAGACATTTCGGATCGCACTTCTTCTTCAGAAACGGATTGTCCGCCGCGATCGCCGTCATTTCGTCCACGGAACGAATGAGGACCGGTGAGTCGAAGCGATACTTGCGTTTGATCTCGGCGTTGATCAGATCGGGAATCTTTTTGGCGAGCGCCGCGTTGGCGCCGAACACCACGTTGCCACTCGCAATGTACGTGCGTGCATCCGTGCAACCCGCCTTCAGGAACAGCCCCGCGAGCTCGGGCATTGGAATGCGCCGGCCGCCCAGGTTGATGCCGCGCAATAGCGCCACATACGCGTTGCCTTTGCCTGTGCGTGTCGTCACGCCATCGACATTACCGTCGCCTCCCGGCATCGTCAACACACTCCATTGGACGCACCCGTTGCATCGCCTATAATGTATCTCGATGCGTCCGCTGGCTCTGAGACTCGTTCCTGTGGTGTGCTTGCTCGCGGCCGGGAGTGCGCGGGCGCAGGAGCCCGTCACCGAGCCGCGCTACTTCTATCACAGCCTCTCCTACGGTTCCGACGCATCGTTTCATCCCGTCAGCGAAGTGATCAACGGCGCTTTCGGGATCATGCAGATCTCGACCAACTGGGCGTCCCTCGACCATGTCGACTTCAGGCAGGGCCTTGACATCACGTGGCGCAGCATCGCGCATCCCGTGCGCACCATCGACGCCTACGGCCGGGCCGATTTCATCCACGACAACATCCTTCCCGACCGTCTCGGATGGGACAATCTCCAGTACGTTCCCAACTATTGCCTGCACCTGGTCGGCGGCGGCGCGCGTAACCGCGCCTTCACTGAGTGGTACGGCGCGCACAACTTTCCCGCGCCGTGGGCGTTCGCGTTCGGTACCACGATCGTGCACGCGTTCGCTGTCGAAACCGTGGAGCATTACAACGAGACCAATCCCACCGTGGACCCGGTCGCGGATATGCTC
>DATEHD010000014.1:0-5420 GCA_035279765.1 Candidatus Krumholzibacteriia bacterium
TTCGCGAAAGCGACAGCTCCCAACAATCCGTTCGCCGTCAACGTACGGCGATATTCGACTTCCCCGTACAACTGATCCTGGCCGCGAATGCGCCCGTGGACGTAACCGCGCGCGCCGCGTCCAAACGTGTCCCACCCCGAAGAGGGCAGATCGAGATAGGGCGGCTTGTCCGTCGTCCCCCAGCCATAGAGCCAGAGTCCCAGCACGTTGCGGTCCGTATGCGGCAGCCGCGAATACAAGCGCAGCTCGGCCCACAGCTCGGTCCAGTCGGTGTCGGAGCCGGCGCTCTTGAGATAGTCACGCCAGCTCGTGCTCAGGTACGCGCCGCGCGTTGGCGTCACTTCGTTGTCGCGCGTGTCGACAAGCAGGTTGGCCGAGAATCCGGCCGCCACCGTTTTCGCCACCGCGCCGCCGCTGTAAGTCGTGAACGGCGTCTCTTCGCCTTGGTTGGCTCGCTCATCCTTGATCTTGGCGAACTGCTCGTAGCGATACCCGGCGCCGATATACACCTGACCTACCGTGCGCCGGTAGAGCGTTGCATAGATACGGCTCAAGACGAACGACATCGGATACTTCTGCTGGTCGGCGTCGAACGAACCGAGGCCCCACGTCTTGCGATCGGTGTCGAGCCAGCGCAGATCCGGGACGAACAGCCAGCCCTCACTCTTGCTGAACAAATCCCCGCGCAGATAAACCTGTTTTTGTCCCCGGTCGGAATAGTTGGCGCCGAGCTTCGCCGACGAATAGTGCGAATCGGGTCCTCCGCGCTGGCCCGCCACTGCGATCATCGCGCCGACGGCCACGCCGTACACCGAGTTGTAGCTGAGCGTGGGCAGAATAGACCAGTGCAGCCCGGGGCTGTGCTGCGTCGGGGGCCGGTAGGGTTTACGCAGGATTTCGTGCCGGAGTACGTCGAATACGTCGCGCTGTGGAACCGTGTCAACGGGTGCGATCGTATTGACCGGCGCAATGTTCGTGACCACCGAGTCTGAATCGGCGCTCGCCGACTGCGCGCGTGCCGTGTGATGCATCGGTGCCGCGCAACACGTGCCCGCAATGAATACAATGATCGTATTTTTGATTAGTTGTGACATCGTAGGCAACATAGGCCCCGACCTCACAAGGCCGCAAACGGCAGGAATACTGAAAGCGGCCTAATGGCGCGGAATAACGTGTCGGAGAGCTCCCGAGTTCATGGGCTCGGTATCCACCAGAATACGCTCAGTGAAAACAAGGAGAACACCTACTCTTCGATTTTGATTGCCAGGTGCAGCGCGAGCCACTCACCGACGGCTTCTCCAGCCACCACGTTGCCGAGATCCGACAGATGCGTATCGACAGTGCGGTAGAGTCCGGAGCGACCGGAGAGAGCATCTCGAAGGTCCTTCTCGTGCGAGTACGTCACGTGCTGGATCACGTACCACTTCCATTCCGCGGGTTCGAGTGAGGTCTGGGGCATCAACGACTGCAATTCCCGGTCAACCAGAATGCGATCGGGGAACAGCACCACATAAAACCGTGCGCCCATGTCCACGGTGATCTTTTGCATTTCGTGGATCGCATGGCGCTGGTCCTTGGACCCGGGGAGACTGTCAATCGAGACAGATCCTTTGGGCGGCCAGGGTGAAATCGCCATGGAGCGTCGCGCGCTCTCGAGATCACGTTCCACTGTCGCACGCAGAAATGGCGACACCACGGTCAGCGGTTTGGGCGTGAGATCGCACCGACCGCCCGCGACGCTCACGGCCTGCAGCATGTCGTGAGTGGACGCCTTCCCGAAATACGTCAGCACGAGCGCCCAGCGAAACGCGCGAGTGTTGAGCGGGTGAAACGTGCGAATGAAGCAGTTGCTGGGGAAGCGGAAGATGATTCCCGCCACCACGCGCCGCACGGTGCGCGGCAGATTGTCGGAGAAGTCATTCTGCAGCGTCATGTTGTAGACGACGGCCTGCACGGGGCAGCCGTTCTTCTGGTACCAGCGCAGGAGACTTAACGCCTCAACGGGTCCATAGCCCGACACACCCGCCCGGACGACGTGGGCATCCGGACGCCACTCTTCGCGCAGCACTTTCTCCACCACATCGGGGTAATTGCAGTCCGGCGAGCTTCCGCTTCCTTCCGTGTACGAATCGCCGAGAAAGAGAATGCGCGGGCCCGCATCCTTGACCGCCGGATCCATGAAGCACGGAGGAAATGAATGATGTGCGCCGAAGTCTTTCTTGAGGATTACGGGTGGGTTCCCCGAATGCGCCACCTCATAATATTGGCCGAGGCGGCCGTTGGGATTGCCGGTCACGAACAACTGATCGGAGAAGTAGAGCAGTACTTCGAGAATCGCCACCGACACGTAGACGCCGCGGACGACGCCACACAGTGCGGTGAACCGCCCGGTCGCAAGCTCGGCAATTTGCGCAATGAGAGCGACCACGGCCGCGGCGAGACAGGCGTCCGCGATCCGATGCAGCGTTTCTGCCCCGGTGTTGAACACGCCGAGGGGGAAGTAGCTGGTGTGATCCTGGATCACGATGGCCGCAATGATGCACGCGGTGAGCAGCGTGAACAGCACGCGAACGAGGATGTCGAGAGTCGTGTGGCGCGATCGGCTCATTGCGCACTCAGAATATCATCGATGTTGGTTGCGACAAAATATTTCTGCACAATTGTGAGTGCAGATGTTGACCATGCAGCGAACAGTGCTATATTAAAAAGTACGGCGCACTCCTCCTGCGCTGGGTCTTGCCAACTCAACACCGGAGGTTGTGTCATGCTCGCATCACTTCGCACTGTTTCCGATCGGCAGATTCTTACCGACACAGACAATCTCGTTGCCCAGGATCGCAAGCTCACGTTGCGGCTCCTGGCGTATCTGCACGAAGTCGACCGTCGCAAGCTCTACCTGGGGCAGGGCTACAGCTCCATGTTCGACTACTGCCGGACGCATCTCCGGCTGTCCGAAGGCAGTGCCATGCGGCGGATCAGAACAGCACGTTGCCTCGCTCGTTTTCCCGAGCTTCATCCTCTGCTGGAATCTGGCGAGGTCAATCTGACGTCGGTCGCGCTGATGTCACGCCTGCTGACGCCGGCGAACGCGGCTACGTTGATCGAGCGCGTGTGTGGCAAGTCCAAGCGTGAGGTGGAAGCAATCATCGCCGAGCTCGAGCCGCAAACTATGGTGCCCAGGGATTGCACGCGCGTAATTGTTGTGCCGGTCGCCGCGGTCGGGATGGGAGCCTCAAACGATATTCTCGTTCCCGCGGCCGATGCGCCCGTTGCCAACTCCACCGCCACCGGTGGCGGTAAAAACGCCGGAGGCGGTTTCAATGAGCGCCGCACGGTGGTTCAGTTCGCGGCGCGAGATGAGTTCATGTCCAAGGTCGAGCGTGCCCGTATGCTGATATGGCACCGGCATCCCAGCGCCACATTCGAGCAAATCTTCGAGATGGCGCTGGATGAGCTGATAGCACGTCGGGATCCGGTGGAAAGAACGAAACGCCGCGAGCAGCGTGCGTCGGTATCGCGCAAACAATCTGCAATCCCAGGGCGTCGGTTCGTGTCGGCGGCTGTACGCGACAATGTGTTCGTGCGCGATGGATTCCGGTGCGCGTTCGTGGGGGCGGACGGAAGGCGGTGCACCGAGACCGTTGCCCTGCAGGTCGATCATGTTCGGCCAGTCGCTCGCGGTGGTGCGAGTACGGCGAACAACCTGCGCATTCTGTGCGTTCAACACAACCGGCTGGAGGCCGACCGGATCATGGGATGCGGCCGGCCGCCGGAACGAATGTCGCAGTAGCGGCGACAGTTTGCGTCTGACAATCGCCCGTGCGTGACGGATTTGTTCGGGTGTGCTAACGTCGCGCACATGCGCGACGTTACGTATCATGCTGCCTGCAGCCTCGACGGCTTCATCGCCACGCTCGATGACCGCTTCGACTGGCTCTTCGGAGACGAAGACTACGGTTTCGACGAGTTCTACCGTTCGGTGGACTGCATCGTCATGGGTCGGCGCACGTTCGACATTGCCGTGAACGCCGAAGAATATCCGTACGCGAAGAAGAAAGCATATGTGTTCTCACGCCGCGGCACCGAGTCGCCGATTCCGCACGCGCAGTTTGTGAACGAAGACCCTGCGCGTTTTGTGAAGCGCCTGAAGAACGAAGCCGGAGGACGCATCTGGGTGGCGGGCGGCGGCATCATCGCCACCGCCCTCATGCAGGTGGGACTCATCGACGAGCTCGTCCTCACCATCCATCCCATCACGTTGGGGCAGGGCATTCCTCTCTTCACACCGCACGGCACACGCTCGGGCTGGAAGCTCCACTCCTCGAAGAGCTGGCACAACGGCCTCGTACAGACCACGTATCGCCGCACCGAGTGAGCATCGCCCGGGCGCCGCGCGGCTTGACACACCGCGTCCCGCCGCCTAATATGCAGCGCTCCGGTGGTGGGTGTAGCTCAGTTGGTTAGAGCCCCGGATTGTGGATCCGGTTGTCGTGGGTTCGAATCCCATCATCCACCCCATCCTTTTCTTATCTTCCATCCATGAGAAGGGACGCCCGAGGCGGTCTTGACCCCCGCCTGTGAATCCCTTATAAATGATGGCCGCAACCGCATCGCATATTGAACCAACGGGAGGAATGTGATGGCTGGGGTGAACAAGGTCATACTGGTCGGTAACCTGGGCAGCGACCCGCAAGTGCGCTATACGCCGGGCGGCCAGGCTGTCGCGAATTTCAACATCGCGACCAGCGAGCGGTTCAACAACAAGGCCGGCGAGAAGGAAGAGCGCACCGAGTGGCATCGCATTGTCGCCTGGGGCAAGCTCGCCGAGATCTGCCAGAAGTACCTGACGAAGGGCAAGCAGGTCTACATCGAGGGACGCCTGCAGACGCGCCAGTGGGAAGACCAGCAGGGTCAGAAGCGCCAGACGACCGAAATCGTCGCGCAGACCATGCAGATGCTGGGACGCGCCGGCGAAGGTGGCGGCTCGGCCGGTGGTGGCGGCGGCGGAGACTTCGCGTCGCAGGATTTCGGGAGCGCCGAACCCGCGCCGCAGGGAGCGGCCACGACCGACGACGATCTTCCGTTTTAGTAGAAGGTCGCTCGCGCGACAGTAGTTTGGTCGCTCACGCGACGGGAATAAGGTTCCTCCCTGCGCGAACACAGAATTGCGCTGCTAGCTCAATGGTAGAGCATCTGACTCTTAATCAGGTGGTTGAAGGTTCGAGTCCTTCGCGGCGCACCAACTGAAAACGGCCCGCATCGAGATGATGCGGGCCGTTTGTCTTTTCTGGCTCCCAATACAAATGGATAGGCAATGTGTCATGTGCAACCTCCGATTAGATTTCAGCGTCCAAATGGAGGTTGGGGGATGACCATGAGACGCATTGTCTGGCTGGCACTGTTCGGCGTGTTTACTGCGT
>DATEHD010000015.1:0-8732 GCA_035279765.1 Candidatus Krumholzibacteriia bacterium
TGCGCGCCCAACCGCGCCGTCGTCGAGGTCGACCTCGCCACCATGAAGGTCACGAGGAAATTCTCGTTCTTCGTGGACTCGGTGGAGAATCTCGCCATTACGCCCGACAACAAGCTCATCTTCGCATCCAGCTCCTTCGACGGGACGATCCCCGTCCTCGACGTCGCCAAGGGCGAGATGGAACGCATGATTCTCAGCGGCAACGGTCCGGAGGGCGTCACCGTTTCACCGGACGGCAAGGAAGTGTGGGTGGCGAACCGCGTATCCCAGACGCTCTCGGTGATCGACATTGCGACCCGCCATCGCGTCGCGTCAATTCAATGCGTCGGCAATCCGATGCACATCTATTTCACCCATGACTCGAGCCAGGCCATCGTGACACTCGCCGTGGGTGACCGCCTGGCTATTTTCGACCGCGCCAAGCGCGCCGAGCTGGCTCGTTTTGAAGTCGGGGATTTTCCCGTGGAGATGGCGTTCGGAGATACCGACAAGATCGCGTATGTGGCCAACGGCGAAGGTGGCGACGTCTCCGTGGTCGATCTTCCCGGCCGCAAAGTGCTTCGGCGCTTCGCCTGCGGCGCGCAGCCCGAAGGCATCGCGTACTCGAGCCAGTAGTCGCCAGCGCGCGCTTACTTCAACGGTTCTTTCTTCGTCACGCCGCCGCCGGCGGCGATCTCGTAGCGCTCCATCGGCACGATGAGCGGCGTCGCGTCGATCCATGACGCGATCTCTCCCGTCACTTTCTCACGCTCGTTGGCGCGCACGTGCACCGCGAAGAGTGCTTGCGGCCGGAATCCGTTCGACACCAGCCGGCGTCCGAACGGATAGGTGAGGAACCAGAACGGGAGCACGCCCACATCGATGGCGCGGTCGATCACGCCGGCCGCGCGCAGCGACTTCTCGTTGATGATTCCGTCTCCCAGGTGAATGATGGAGCGCTCGCCGAGTGTCACCACGAAGCCGAGGTGCTGGACGTCGGCGTAGTGAACCTTGCCGTGGGAAAGGCCGAAGGCCTGGATGTGAACATGGCCCACGTCGCGGCGCACCACGACACCTTCGGCAGCGGTGATCCCGTGCACGCGGTGACCGAGGAGCCCGTGCGTGGCCTCCATCACCTGGACGGTTGCCTGCGTGGTGGAAACGAAATGTGAATTGGGATTGGCGCGCAGGTGTCGCGCCACGGCAACGGGATCAAAATGGTCGCCGTGGAAGTGAGTGGCGAGGATCACATCGACGCGGTCGAAGGGGGGCCGGGCGTCACGGAGCTTCTCGAGCACCGGCTCCGGCGGCACCCCGAAGGGGGCGGCCTCCTCGCCATACAAGCCGTCGATCAGGATACTGCCCGCATCGGAGCGGACAAGCACCCCCTCGCAGCCCAGATAGGTCAGGGTGAGCGCCACCCGCTCATTCCTTCCCGGCGGGCACTCGGCCCGTATCCAGCAACAACCACTTCACTCACCTGTCCAGGCGGACCGACATAACATATTGGGACGGCTGGATCGAGCCACTCCCCGGTTCCTGCCTGTCCGCCATGGTAACACACGTCCTGTAACCTTTCCGAGTTCCGCTGCGTCTCTTCCATGGATCATGGCGCGCGATTTCCGGGACCTGGCGGAGGAGTACGCGGGGAGGGTTTACACCTTCGCCCGCTATTCCCTGCGGCAGCGGGAGGACGCCGAGGACGTGACCCAGGAGGTCCTGATCCGGTTGTGGGCCAATCACCAGTCGATCGAGCCTGCTGCCACCGCCACGTGGGTGATGCGGGTCGCCCGCAACCTGGTGATCGACGTGGCGCGCCGGCGACAGTCGCGCGCCGCGGTGTTTGCCGATGGCGCCGATGTGGCCGAGATGGCCGAGCAGGTGCCGGCCGCGAGTGCCACCGACGCGGCCGCGGATCGCTCCTCCTTGCGCGAGCGCCTGGAAACGGCCCTGTCCGAGCTAAACGAGCCGTATCGCAGCATCGTGGTGATGCGCGAGATCCAGGGACTCGCGTACGATGAGATCGCCACGGCGATGAACATGCCGCTCGGCACCATCAAGGTTTACCTGCATCGTGCGCGGCGGCGGTTGCGCGAATCGATGCAAGCGGAGAACAGAAAATGACAGACAGAAATCCCGATTGTGAATGGGTGCTGGAACATCTCGACGCGTTCGTCGACCACGAGCTCGGCGCAGCCGGGCACGCGGCGGTAACCGCGCATTGCGCGCGTTGCGCCTCGTGCACGCGCGAGCTCGAGATGGCGATCCGCGTGCGCAAGCTCCTGCGCACGATGCCTGCATTCGAGGTGCCAGCCCGCGTGGTGGAGGCGGCGGAGCGCGAGATCCGCTCCGGTGCTGCCCACGTGGTGGCGCTGCCGGCACGGCGCGCTCGCGTGCTGCGCACGGCGGCCGTGATGGCGGCCGTGCTCGTGGTGGTGCTGGCGGGCGCGTGGCTCGTGGAGCGGCAACGCGAGGCGCGTGAGCAGGCGGCTACCCAGGCCGACGTGCGCCGGGCGGGCGCACAGCTGGCACTGGCCTTTGCCTACGTGGGCCGCTACAGCGACGGCGTCGTGCGCGAAGACGTCATGGAAAAACGCGTGATGCCGCACATCGAGCGCGCCATCTCGACCCCCCGGGAGAACAAGGAAACCCATTCCAGGGGAAACGCGGGCGAGTCGCTGTAACTTTCGCGCGGCTTCGGCGTCCTGATCCATGAGCGCACGGATGCGCAACTCACACAGGAGATGATGATGAAATACAGAGCCCTCATGCTTGTTGTCGCGCTGCTGGCCATCGCCCCGGCCGCGCACGCCGACGCCGCGGACAAGAAGAGCGACAAGAACACAAACAAGACGATGACCGACGCGGAGCTCATGAAGCTCCCCGGCTACGTCGACTTGAACCTCGCATCGGCCTTCGGCAACAAAGAGGCAAAGGTCGAGGTGTACCTGAAGAGCCCGATGATCGAGCTGGTGAGCGGATTGGCGGGCGAAAAGGACCCGGACCTCAAAGACACGCTCGCCGGGCTGCGCCTGGTGCGCGTGCAGGTCTACAACGTCGATCAACAGGACGAAGCCACCAAGGCAGCCTCCATCACCACGGAAGCCGCGAAGAAGCTCGACACCGCGGGTTGGCAGCGCGTCGTGCGGGTTCGCGACGAGGGCGACCACGTCGACGTCTATTTCAAACCCAGCGCCGACAACCAGGCGCTCGACGGCATCGTGGTGATGGTGATCGGCCATGACCACGACCACGAGGCCGTGTTCGTCAACATCGTGGGACGCATCAAGCCCGAGGATGTCGGACGCATCGGACACCAGTTCGATATCGATGGTCTCAAGGACATCGACAGCGCACCCAGCCAGTCCTCCTCCAAGAAATCAAGCGACTGATCGCGCGGAGGCAACACCATGCAACGCTCCCATTCCATTCTGCGCGCGCTGGCCATCAGCGGCAGCCTCGTGATGCTCTCTTCCCCGGGATGCTTCTGGTCCCCCGAGCTCGCCAACGTGCGGCACGACCTCGAGCGGCAGCTTCCGGGTTCGTCGTTCGACAAGAACGTCGAGCTGTCGTTCGGACCCGTGATGCTCACCTGCGCGCGCGTCGTCACCTCGATGATTCCCGGCGCACGCGAAGCGCGGCCGTACCTGAGCGGCGTGAGCCGCGTCGAGGTGGGCGTGTACCAGGCCCACATCGATTCGCTCTCCGATCTGCACATGCCCAAACGCCTGCAGTCGCTCCTCCAGGACGGCTGGGAGACCGCCGTACGGGCACGCGACGACCACGAAGCCGTGTGGCTCCTGTACCGGCCCGACGGCGAGCGCGTGAAGGAGATCTTCGTGGTCGTGCTCAACGACGACGAGCTCGTGCTTGTCAAGGCGCGCGGCAATCTCGAGCGCCTGGTCGCGGCCGCCATGGACGAGGCGCACGGCCACCACGGCTTCCTCGAGGATTTGCACAGCTAGGGCACGCTGCTTCGGTGGTTGCACACGGCCCGGCCGCCCCGTATGATTCGGCCATGGCCACCAAAGAAGCCGGCATCGGCTACGAATCCCACTTTCCCAATTCCAGCAAGGTATACGTGACCGGTGCCAGCACCGGCGTGCGCGTGCCGTTTCGCGAAGTTGCCATCGGGGCGACCAACGCGAACGAGCGTCGCATGTGGATGTATGACACCAGCGGACCGTGGACGGATGCGTCGACGCACCTGGACGTGCGCGAAGGTCTGCCATCGATACGCGGCGGCTGGATCCAAGCGCGCGACGACAGCGAATCGTACACGGGTCGCGACGGACATTACGAACGTGATGGCCGGCCGACGCCATTCCCGGGACTCAACAGAGAACGTCGCCGCGCAACGCCCGGCGGCAACGTCACACAGATGCATTACGCGCGCAGAGGGATCGTCACACCCGAGATGGAGTACGTGGCGATTCGGGAGAACCTCGGGCGCACCCGCGCCTTTGAACCCGAGCTCGCGAGACGAAACGGGCACGCGGGTGTGTTATCGCACGCGCAGGTGGGCCGCAGTAATACCATCAACCACCAGCATCCGGGCGACGCGCAGGGCGCCCGCATCCCGAAGTTCATCACGCCCGAATTCGTGCGCGACGAAGTGGCGGCGGGACGCGCCATCATTCCCGCCAACGTGAACCACCCCGAGCTCGAGCCCATGATCATCGGGCGCAACTTCCGCGTGAAGATCAACGCCAACATCGGCAACAGCGCGGTGGCATCATCGATCGAAGAAGAAGTCGAGAAGATGCGCTGGGCAACCCTGTGGGGCGCCGACACCGTGATGGATCTCTCCACGGGCAAGAACATCCACGACACGCGCGAGTGGATCGTGCGCAATTCACCGGTGCCCATCGGCACGGTACCCATCTACCAGGCCTTGCAGAAAGTCGGCGGCAAGCCGGAAGACCTCACGTGGGAGATCTTCCGCGACACGCTCATCGAGCAGGCCGAGCAGGGCGTGGACTATTTCACCATCCACGCCGGTGTGCTCCTGCGTTTCATTCCGTGGACGGCACAGCGCGCCACCGGCATCGTGTCGCGCGGCGGCTCCATCATGGCGGCGTGGTGCCTGGCGCATCACCGGGAGAGTTTCCTCTACACGCACTTCGACGACATCTGCGAGATCATGCAGGCGTACGACGTGTCGTTCTCGCTGGGGGACGGCCTGCGTCCGGGTTCGATTGCGGACGCCAACGACCGCGCACAGCTCGGCGAATTGCAGACCATCGGCGAGCTCACGGCGAAAGCATGGACGCATGATTGCCAGGTGATGATCGAAGGCCCCGGCCACGTGCCCATGCATCTCATCAAGGAAAACATGGAGCTCGAGCTCGAGCACTGCCACGAAGCGCCGTTCTACACACTGGGCCCGCTCACCACGGACATTGCGCCGGGCTACGATCACATCACCAGCGCCATCGGCGCGGCCATGATCGGCTGGAACGGCTGCGCGCTCCTCTGCTACGTCACCCCGAAAGAGCATCTGGGACTTCCCGATCGCGACGACGTGAAGGCGGGAGTGATCGCCTACAAGATCGCCGCGCACGCGGCTGATCTCGCCAAGGGATTCCCCGGCGCGCAACAGTGGGACAACGCGCTCTCCAGGGCGCGTTTCGAATTTCGCTGGGAGGACCAGTTCAACCTGGCGCTCGACCCCGAGACGGCGCGCGCATTCCACGACGAGACGCTCCCCAAGGACAGCATGAAGACGGCGCACTTCTGCTCCATGTGCGGGCCGCACTTCTGCTCTATGAAGATCACCGAGGATGTGCGCGAGTACGCGAAGGAGCACGGCATCGGAGACGACGCCGCCCTCGAGACGGGCCTGGAAGAAAAGGCGAAGGAGTTCCGCGACCAGGGCTCCAAGCTCTATTCTTAACCGTTCCCTTGCCGCTAACCGATGATCGGGCCGTCCCCGCGGGCGGCCCGATTTTTTTGTGACGAACGCGGCCCCGGCGTGTCCCATGAGTGAACCGGGAGGTTTCGTCTGATGCGACACGCTGCCTGTTGCCTATGCCTGATCATCATCCTCGCGCTGGCGCTATCCTGCGGCAGCGATTCGCCCTCGTCCCCACCGGCCGCGTCCAACGTCACGACGGAACCGGCGCACGCCGCCAGCCGCACAGTCGGTCTCGACGGCGGGACGATCAGCACGACCGCCTCCGACGGGACCAAGTACACGCTCGACATTCCCGAAGGCGCCCTCGCGAACCCCAGGAAAATCACCATGACGCCGGTCACGGCGATTAAGGGCCTTCCCGTGCTGAAGGACGCCGTGGTGGCGGGAGTCGATCTGCAGCCGTCGGGACTCGCTTTCGCCCGCCCGCTGCGCCTCACGATCGAAACCACGAAGACGCCGGGTGCGGGCGAGCTGCCCATCGCGATCGGCTACAAGGGCGACGCGGAATCGTTCGAGTTGGAACTGGCGGGGACCGACAACGGCAAGATCGTCGTCCCCATCCGCCACTTCAGTGGTGTGGGCGTGGATTTCGGCACCGAGGAAAACCTGCACACGGCAATCACGCAGTTGGCTTCAACGTCGGACGCGCTTACCTGCGGCAATGAGCTGGGGCTCGTGGTAGACGCCGACCCCACCGATGAAACCGGCATGCAGGATGTCATGCAGCGCTGGTTCGATGACACCATTCTCCCTGACATCAACGCTGCCACCACCGACGTCGAACTGGCGAGCGCCCTTGTCGACTACAACATGTGGGTCAGCGATGCGCCTCTCGCGTTCGGCGTGCCCTTCAATGTCGCAACGGTGTTCGCGGAACAGATTGATCAGGCGCGCGCTGCGTTCATCCCCAAACTGAAGGACGCGATCGAAGGCAACAACACGCTGTGCAGCCAGTCGCACAGCCTGACCGCTCTCGAAAACGTCATTTTCTGGCAGGGCTGGGCGCGCTTTCTCGAGATCGACACGGTTCAGAACGGCCTCGACGGAGGCACGGTATCCAACGCGCTGTGCGCGCACATGGTGATCGAGAATGCGTCGCTGCCCGAGACCATGCAGGCCGGCTTCCCCCACAGTCTCGACTTCCATGTCAGGCTCAAGTTCAACGACGGCACGCTGGTTGATCTGCCCGCCGCGATTTCAATCATTGCGACCAATGCCACCGTGCAGAATCCAACCGGCAACACCGACGCCACCGGTCACTACACCACCGTGATCACGGCCGTTGCCAACGGTCCCGTTTCGGTGATCATCACCGCCAATCCCATCCTGCCGGGAACCACGACACCGTCGATCATCGAGGGGGACTTCACCGTGCAAACGGCGACAGGCCTCGACCTGAGCGGGGTTTACCTGGGTGATTTTCGTTACTTCGACGGAACGTCGCGAGACCTGAACCTCCAGGACGCGACGGTCCAGCAAACCCAGAACGCGATCACCGGTACGTTTCATGCCCTGGATGTCGACGGCACCTTCAGCGGAACCGTCTTCGGCCAGACCAATATCGGCGACGCCAGCATCACCGTGAACGGCTCCACCCTGGATGCCACGGCGACCTTCTCGAAGGACAACGGGAAAGTCAGCCTGACATTCACGGCCCAGGGAACATTTACTGTTGGCGGGAGCAGCGGCACGAGCCTCACGCTTTCGCTGCAGGGACCCAACTGCGCGTTTACCAACCTGGATGTGAGCGGAGCTCTCACGACATCGTCACATATGTTCGTATTCCACTCCTCCACGGGGTTGACGGACTCCGTGCCGATCACGGGCTCGTACTCGATCTCGGCCGGCACCGCATCATTCGCGTTCAACGGCGGAGGCATATCGGGTTCGTTCAACGGGACGACGTCGGGACCGGGAAGCGGCTGCTCCTTCGTGTGCATGGCGGGAACGCTCAGCATATGCGGGTTTTCGCATGGGGCCAACGCGACGCTGGGACTTTTCAACGGAGAGTGGGAAATCTTGCTCTTTCAGACCGGCATTACGTGCGCGGATGGCGACCAGGTCACCGAGATCCGCGGCAACTTCCCGCTCGAGGATCTGTTCTGCAAGTAGCCGCGCTCCAGCGCGCGGCGCTCTAGCGCCGAACGCGAAAACGGGCTGTGCGTACCCGAACCCGCACAGCCCGTTTTTCGTTTGCGCCCCGGCGCTGACTGCTCATTCGTTGGTGTCGTTGAGAAGATCGCGCAGCGCTTTCTTGGCCGCCGGCGTGTCGATCGAGCCCAGCGCCGACACGGCTTCGCGGCGCACCTGGTTGCTGGGGTCGGTGCGCGCGACGCGCGCCAGCACGGCGACCGATTCATCGCTCTCGTTGTCGGCCAGCGCGCGCACGATCAAACGTCGCTGGTCCGGATCCTTCTCGTTCTTGATCATTTCTCCCATCGCCGCCGGCGAGCCACCGAGATTCACAGACGTCTCCAGCGCGGCACGCCGCACGCTGTCGAACGGCGACTTGCGATACACGTCGAGCAGGAAGCCATCCTTGTCGGAATCCCACATGTCGCCCAGCGCGTATACCGCCGCGCGCGCCATGTCCTCGCTCTTGGGGTCGAGAGCGGCGTTCTTGAGCATGCCCTCGGCTTTGGGTCCGCCCTTCTCGGCCAGCGAATAGAAGGCTGCTTTCTTGATGTCCTCGTCGCTGGACGTCTTCACCACATCGGCAAGCACGTCCTCGACGGTGGGATCGTCCACCTCGGCGAGCGCGTACACGGCCGCACGCCGCAGCTCGGCCTCGTCGTTGCTGGTTCCTTTCGACAGAGCGAGTGCTTTGAGATCGGGG
>DATEHD010000016.1:0-4825 GCA_035279765.1 Candidatus Krumholzibacteriia bacterium
GCACGTCTTCCGCGGCGGTACCCCCGCTTCTTTCTGTCACCAACCTCCGTCGGCGCTTATACTCACCGTGATGAGACGGCTGTGTATCTCCATGCTTGCTCTGGCGCTCGCCTGTTCATCCGCGCCGCACAAACCTCCGAAACGTGATCCCGCTGCCCTGGAAACGCAGCGCCGGCGTGCGTCGCGGCTCATGAGCGGCGGGGAATACCAGGCCGCCGCCGCCGCGCTCGACTCGCTCACGCGCGCCCATCCCACCGATTCCGACCTCTGGGAAAACCTCGCCGACGCGCAACGCGGCGCCAAGGAAAATGACAAAGCCATCAAGAGCTACGAGCAGGCCCTTCGTTTGAACTACGGCGCGTTTGCGCCCCACATGAAGCTCGGCACACTCTTGATGGAGACGGGGAAGACGGGGCGCGCGCTCACCGAGTTCGAGCTGGCGATCAAGGCCTCCGATCGCGACGTGCTCGCGCGCTACAACTATGGCGTCGCGTTGCACGCCACCGGCCGCAACAGCGAAGCGCTGGCGCAGTGGCGCATCGCCGCCGACATCGATCCCAACGACGCGCGCGTCGCGGAAGCATTCGCCATGGGACTCGCCGAAGCGAACGACAGCACAGCCATCGCGCAGTTTGAAAAGGCGCGCGCGCTGGGCGCCGACAACGCATCCTTCCACAACAATTATGCGCTGATGCTCGACAAGGCCGGCCGCGGTGACGATGCGGAGGCGGAATTCAAGCTCGCGCTCGCCAAAGCTCCCGCGGACAAGGTGATCGAATACCGGCGCAATTTCGCCGTGCACCAGCTGCGTGCGGGCAAAAACGAGGACGCGGCCGCGTCGTTCGCCGCGCTCGTCAAAGACAACGGTGGGCTCTGGAGCGACACGGTGTATCTCGCGCGCGCGAAGATGCAGCTCAAAGCGTACGACGACGCCATCGCCGCGCTCGAGCCGTTGGCACTCGATGTCGAGTCCGGAAAAATCCCACGCTCGTCCCCGCGCATCGACCGCATGCCTCCGGGGCTGGACGAGGCGCTCGACATTCTGGGCATGTGCTGGCGGGGAAAAGGCGACAAGAAGAAGGCGCAGGATTATCTGCAGCGGGCGGTCGCGCTGAGCCCCCGGGACGTCTCGCACCTCAATAACTATGGCGTGGTCCTCGCGGAAGGTGGTATGCTGCCCGACGCCCGGAAGCAATGGCAGAAGGTGCTTGAGATCGAACCGCAAAACACCACGGCGAAGGCCAATCTTTCCGCATTCGGACGGTAACTTTCGACTTACGGCTGTCGTATTTTGGACGTGAACGAAAGTGGTCAACGGACCAGATCGAAGGCGGTAGTTATGTACTGCAAATTCTGCGGACGCGAAGTCGACGAAAAGGCCGCGGTGTGCCCTCATTGCGGCAAGCAGACCCGGAGTTCCTTCTCGAATTTTCTCGAGACCAGCGAATTCACGCGTCTCAAGCTCCAGAAGACCCCTAAGAGCCCCGGCCTCGCTGGCTTCCTCGGTTTCGTGCTGTCGTGGCTGTGCATGGGGTCCATTGGCTACGTCTACCTCGGTCAGTGGAACTGGTTCTTCGTCTCGATCGTCGTGTACGGCGTCTCGCTCCTGGTTTCACTCGGCACCGGCTATTTCCTCTTTCCGTTCCTGTTCGCCGTCCACCAGTACCAGATGGCCCAGGAACTGAATTCAATGCTCGCCAAGAGCACGCCGCACCCCGGAGACGGCGGATCCGGAATGCAGACCTCCGGTGACACTGGCTCCGTCTCGTGATCACCAGAGCGATTCGCGCCTATGGAACGCAACCTCGCCCTCGAGCTCGTCCGTGTTACCGAAGCCGCCGCGCTCGCGTCGGCGCGATGGATGGGCAAGGGCGACGGTGACGCGGCGGACCGGGCCGCGCGCGACGCCATCAGCGTCGTGATGAAATCGGTCAAGCTCTCCGGCCGCGTGATTATCGGCGACACCGATGTGACCGTCGCTGCGGCCTCCGGCAAGCCCGGCTCCAAGACTGAAATCCCCGATGTTGATATCGCGGTTGACGCGCTGCAGTCGATCCAGTCGCTCGCGTACGGCCGGCCCCTCGCCATCGCCACCATCGCGGTGAGCAACCGCGGCGCCTTTCTGGTGCCGCCGGTTCCGTACATGAACAAGATTGCGGTGGGGCCGGAGGCGGCGGGACGCATCAACCTGAAAGCAAGCGCGCTCGACAACCTGGTGAACATCGCCGACGCCAAGCGCTGCTATGTCGAAGACCTCACCGTGTGCATTCTCGACCGTGAGCGCCATCGTTCGCTGATCGACGACGTGCGCGCCGCGGGCGCGCGCATTGCGCTCATTCCCGACGGCGACTTGACCGCGATGCTTGCCACCGCGCTTCCCGCGAGCGGCGTCGATGTGGTGATGGGCATCGGCGGAAGTGCGGAGGGTGTACTCGCGGCGGCGGCGCTCAAGTGCGTGGGCGGCGACATGCAGGCGCAGTTCCACGCGCGCGACGACGCGGATGAAAAGACGCTGCGCGAGGGTGGCTTCGACAAACGCGATTCCGTTCTGCGCGTCGATGACATCGTGCGCGGCGAAAGCACCATGTTCGCGGCCACCGGCATCACCACCAGCGACGTGCTCCTGGGCGTTCAGTTCGTCCCCGGCGGCGCGGTCACGCACTCCATCGTGATGCGAAGCCAGTCCGGCACTGTGCGGCAGATCACCGCCCATCATCGTTTCGATCGTAAGCCCGTCTACACGTAATCCACGGACGTTTCCATGTCTGACTCTTTCGAGCTGCTTCCGCCCGGACCCGGCGCGGGCAAGTCGCGCGCGACTCCGCTCGCCGACCGCATGCGTCCGCGCACCCTCGACGAGCTGGTGGGCCAGGAGACCATCGTCGGGCCGGGAACACTCCTGCGTAAAGCGCTCGAGGCGGGGCGTGTCACGCAGTCGATGATCCTGTGGGGACCGCCCGGCTCGGGGAAGACGACCCTGGCGCGGCTGATCGCGTCGCGCGTCAAGAACCGCTTCGTACCCTTCAGCGCGGTGACCTCGGGCATCGCCGAAGTCAAACGCGTGATCGCCGATGCGCAGAAGCTCCGCGCGGTGGATCCGGTTCCACTGCTCGTCTTCATCGACGAAATCCATCGTTTCAATCGCGCGCAACAGGATGCGTTCCTGCCCCACATCGAGGACGGCACCATCGTATTCATCGGCGCCACCACCGAGAACCCGAGCTTCGAGGTGATCGGGCCGTTGTTGTCGCGGGCGCGCGTGTTCGTGATCAATCCTCTGAGCCATGCGAACGTGGTCACCCTGTTGGAGCGTGCGCTGAAGGATACCGAGCGCGGGTTGGGGAAAGCGGAGATCACCGCGGATGAAGGGGTACTCGAGCTGATTGCTGACATTGCCGGCGGCGATGCGCGCGTGGCGTTGAATGCCCTGGATTATGCCGGAAGCGTCCTCGCCGCCGCGCCCAAACCGCGCACGCTGTCGCGTGCGTTGGCCATGGATGCGCTGCAGCGCCGCGTGGTCGCCACCGACAAGGCGGGGGACTCGCATTTCAATTTGATTTCCGCGCTGCACAAGAGCCTGCGCGGCGGGGATCCGGATGCGTCGCTGTACTGGTTGGCGCGCATGTGTGAGGCGGGCGAGGATCCGCTCTACATCGCGCGACGGCTGGTTCGCTTTGCATCGGAGGATGTCGGCAACGCCGATCCGCAGGCGCTCGCACTCTCCATCGCGGCGCGCGACGCCGTGGACTTCATCGGATATCCGGAGTGCAAGCTGGCGCTGGCGCAGTGCGTGATCTACCTGGCGCTGGCGCCCAAGAGTGTCTCGGTCTACTACGCGTACGAAAAGGCCGCGGAGACCGTGAACGACACACCGCCCTATAATGTTCCGCTCCACATCCGTAACGCACCCACGCCGCTCATGAAGGACCTTGGCTACGGGAAGGACTATTTGTACCCGCCGTCGGATCCCAACGCGCCGCCGCAGGAATTCCTCCCCGACGAGCTCAAGGGCCGGACGTTCTACAAGCCGACCGCGGGCGCCGGTTTTGAGCAAGAACTGGCGAAACGGCTGGCGGAATTCCGAAAGAGAAAAGAGAAGTAGCGCCTGATTTGATAAGATGCGGCGCGTGAGCCACGCCGCCATCATCGAACGTTCCCCCGGTCACGCGCGCATCCTGGGCGCGCCGCGCAGCGGAAAAACCACGCTCCTTGTCGAGCGGTTCCACCATCTCGTTCGTTCCGGAAACCGTCCTCTCGTCATCGCGTTTGGCCGCGAACAAAGCGACCGCCTGCTCGCGCGGCTCTGGCCCGACGGTACGGCGACGTTCGGCCCGTCTCCCGTCACGACGCACGGTCTTCTCGCCGCGCAGATTCTTTCGGCGGCGCGGCCGAATCGCGCCCGCACCCTGCGCGACGTGGACGAGTGCGTGGTGCTCGACCGTGTCATGGAGAGCCACACGTTCGGGAGCGACCTGCGTTCCATCGCCGGCTCGCGCGCACTCCGCGATGCGTTGCTCCCGCTCCTCCACGTGTTCGCGCAAAACGGAATCACGCAGACGCAGGCGTCGTCCATCAAGACGCGTGACGCGCGGGCGCGTGACGTCATCGATTTGTTTGCGTCATATCGCCAGTACCTGGACGAGCGCGGCCTCGTCACGTTCTACGACGCGGCATGGGCGGCGGCGCGTGCCGTCGCCATGGACGACACCGTGGCGCAAACGACACGGGCCGATGTCATCCTGATCGACGATTTCCAGGACCTCGACGCGGGGCAATTTGAACTGTTGCGCGCCCTCGCACCGCCCGGCGGAAGGATTGCTGTCGA
>DATEHD010000017.1:0-7802 GCA_035279765.1 Candidatus Krumholzibacteriia bacterium
ATCGCCGCGAAGTCCGGTCACCGCGTCGGCAAGTCGATGGGCAATGCCATTCTGCTGCACCACTTCCAGCACACCCGCTTCCCACAAAAAAGCGCCGTCACCGCCCCATCTGAAAAGCATCTGTTCGATGCGCTCTGGGCCGAGTTCCGGGGCCTTGAGAACCATTTCACGGAATCCTATCAGTGGCTCAAGGGGCTCTACGAAACGACGCAGGAGCGGTCGATCTTCAAGCCGCGCCCTGCCGAGTCGTTTATCTCGGTGAAGGTCTCGCGCCCCGGTCAGACCGAAGCCTTGCAGGGGATGTA
This sequence comes from Candidatus Krumholzibacteriia bacterium, assembly GCA_035279765.1. Taxonomy (GTDB): domain Bacteria; phylum Krumholzibacteriota; class Krumholzibacteriia; order WVZY01; family JAKEHA01; genus JAKEHA01. Next base: position 306 of record DATEHD010000017.1, read on the forward strand.
CGCGCCGCACGTCTGTCTGATCGCGGACGAGGCGAGCGGCATTCCCGACGCCGCGTTCGAGGCGTCCATGTCCTCGATGGCGAATCCCGAAGTGCTGTTCGTGATGACGAGTCAGCCGATCCGCACGACCGGCTTCTTCGCGGATGCGTTTCTCAAGAACGCAAAACTCTGGTGGCGGCGCACTATCAGTTCCATCGACTCGCCCTATTGCGGGCGCGATTACATCAACTTCGTGCGCGAGAAGTACGGCGAGGATTCCAACGCCTACCGCATCCGCATCCTCGGCGAGTTCCCGACCTCTGAGGACGACAAGGTGATTCCGCGCGACCTGGTGCTGGCGGCGATGGGCCGCGATGTCGCGGTGGACCCGCGCGCACCCGTTGTGTGGGGCGCGGTCGTCAGCAATGTGATGCGCTCGGCGCTCGCGAAGCGTCGCGCCAACGGACTGATCGAGCCGGTGCAGCATTGGTCCAAACTCGACGCCATGCAGACAGCGGCGCGCATCAAACAGGAGTGGGACAAGACAACGCATCACGAGCGGCCGGTCGCGATCTGTCTGAACGCCATCGGCATCGGGCGCGACGTAACAGATCGCCTCCGGGCGCTGGATCTGCCGGCGCGCGCGATCAATACCGCCGAGACGCCCGCGCTACTGCGCCCGCAATACAAAGACTTGAACTCCGAGTTGTGGTTCGATGTGCGCGATTGGCTCGCGAACCGGGACACCGTGCTGCCGCCCGACGACGAAGAACTGGTGGACGAACTCGCGCAACCGAACCTCGTGTATTACGAGACCGGCGTCACGGGCGTCGAGACCAAGGAGTCCATGAAGCGCCGCAACGTGGAGTCGCCCGATCTGGCATCGGCGCTGACGTTGACCTTCGCGGTGAACGCCACGGTGCTGGCGGGGCAGGGGAGCGTGTCGAGCTGGAAGCAGCCGACGCGGCGAGTCATCAGCGGGCTAGGCTGACCACCCTTGCGGGATTAGCCGCACGGCATAATAATTGCCCCCGATGACTGCCCCCACGGCCAGCTACTCCGGGGCTACCCCGCCATCGGCGTCCCCGCCGAAGCCATTGGCACCCTCCGAAGTTCAAGCCTCCGTCCGTCGTCTCATTGACGAAGCCGAGCAATTCCGCGAATCCGAACTCGCCGAGCGCCGCGCCAAAGCCACCCGGTACTACAAAGGCGAACCATTCGGGGCGAACAGCAAGGCCGCCGAGCAAGAAGGGCGCTCACAGTTCGTCACCACCGATATGCGGGATGCGATTCTCGCGATCATGGCGAGCCTGCTCCGCATTTTCTTCGGTGCCGAGCAGCCCGTCGAGTACGCGCCGCACGGGCCGGAGGATGTCAAGGAAGCCGAGCAGGCGACCGACTACATCTCAAAGGTTGTGCTCCAGCAGGACAATCCGGGCTTTTTGATTTTCCAGAGTTGGTTCAAGGACGCCCTTGCCAGGAACCCTGGTGTTGTGAAGTGGTGGCCCGAGTTCACGACGAAAGTGCGCTTCGAGCAAGCGACCGGGATCACCGATGACATCCTCACGCTGATGCTGATGGACGAGAACGTTACAATGATGCGCGTCGAGGACGGCCCGCCAGTCGCCGCCCCTGGACCCGACGGTCAGCAACTCCTCATCCCGACCTACAACGTCTCGTTCCGTCGCACCAGCCGTGAGTTCCGCGCCCGCTTCGATTGCCTCCCGTCCGAAGAAGTCGGCTGGTCGAAGGACGCCCGCAATCCGATGGACGCGAGCGTGCTCTACCACCGCACGGAAAAGACGCGCTCCGAACTGATTGAGATGGGGATTCCGGGCGACGTGATTGACGAGCATGGCGGCACCGATGCCTCGCTCACCACCGCTCCCGAGAAGCAAGCACGTTCCGTTAACCAGAACGTGACCGCCCCGATGGCTGTCGAGCCGTCACAAAAACGCTCCCTCTACGTCGAAGCCTTTGCGCGCATCGACACCGATGGCGACGGGATCGCCGAGGAGCGCAAGTTCTGTGGCCTCGGGCCGGGCTTTCACATCGTCAATGGGGACGGCCTCGGCGAGCCGGTGGACGAGCGTCCGTTCGCGTTCCTCGTGCCCGATCCCGAGCCGCACACGATCGTCGGGCAGGACGTGGGCGACTGGACGATGGATATTCAGTTGCTCAATTCGTGTGTGATCCGTGCGATTCTCGATTCGCTATCGCAGTCGATTTTCGGCAAGACCTTCTACAGCGAAGGCGTGGTAAATGCCGCCGACATCATGTCGCCGGCCATCAGTCAGCCTGTGCGGGTACAGGAAGGGGTGCCGCCCGCCAATGCCGCATTCCACTGGGCGCCAGACTTCCACGGGGCCAAAGCCCTGCCGATGCTGGAAGTCATCCAAGAAATCAAAGAGTCGCGCGTCGGCCATCCGCGCGGCGCCGGCGGAATCAACGCCGATGCGCTTCAGTCATCCACGCAGAGTGCCATCGGTCTCATGGCGACGGCGAAGCAGGAACGCATCGAGATGATCGCCCGCATCTTCGCGGAGACGGGCGTGAAGGACTTGTTCAAGGGCCTGCTGCGGCTCATCACGAAGCACCAGGACGGGCCGCGCATGGTGCGACTCCGCAACGAATGGACGCCCGTCGATCCCCGCGCGTGGAACGCCGAGATGGATGTGCAGGTCAATGTGGCGCTTGGTGGTGGGTTGACGGAGCAGAAGATCGCCGTGCTCGCGGGTCTCGCGCAGAAGCAGGAACTGGTGCTGGATAAACTCGGCCCGTCGAATCCGCTGTTCACGCTCGGCCATTACCGCAACACGCTGGCGGAAGCCCTCATGTTGGGCGGACGGCGCGACATCTCCAAGTTCATGGGCGATGTGCCGACCGACTGGCGTCCCCCGCCACCGCCTGAGCAGCCAGATCCCGCCATGCTCATCGCACAGGCCGAGGTCGCGAAGGCGCGTGCCGAGGTCGAGAAACAGGCCGCCGACGTGGCACGCGAACGGCTGGAACTGCTCCAGAAGCAGATGCAGGTGGACGTGCAAGCCGCCGCCAAGGAGCAGGAATTGGCGCTCAAGCGCTACGAGATCGACAAGGTGGACGATCGCGAGCGTGATAAGGCGGCACAGGAGTTTGAGCTGAAGGACGCGGAGATCACGGCGCGCTACAACGCGCAGGTGGACATGAAACGACTCGACGCCGAGTTGGAGCGTGATCGCATTCAAGCGGACAAAGAGACGCGCATCCAAGTCGCGAAGATCGGGAAGAAAGTCACCATCGGGAAGGAGACGAACGATGCCACTCAAGCGCGGTAGTAGCCGTGAGACCATATCTGAGAACATTCGCGAGCTACGTCACAGTGGACGCCCGGAGCGTCAGGCTGTGGCGATCGCACTGAGTGAGGCGCGGCGGACTGGACGGAAAAAGCACATGAAGGACTATCTCACCAAGTCCGGGCGGGTGATGCGCTGATGCCGTGGCGTTGGAGTCCATTCATCGACCAACGAGCACGCGAGGCAGTTGCGCTGGAACTGCTGGGCGGGAGGGCATGCCTGGAGTCTGGCAAGGGGGAAGTGCTCGCCATGATCCCGCTCAGCGGAAAAACAGAGAACGTCGTTGCCACCGCCCAGGCCAAGGGGCGCATCGTGAAGGTCTGCGCCTACAACGTCGCCGGCGAATATCTCGGTTCGGTTCCTGCCCCCGAAGTCTGTGATCGCACGGAAGTCGAGCAGGGCGCGCGCGTCACTCTCAATCTCCGACTCAGCTAGGAGTACCCCATGAATCCGATCATCGACAGCATCGTCGTGACTCCCGCCACCGTTGCGCCCGGAGGGAGTTTCGTCGTCACCGTCAGCGCCCACGATCCCGACGAATCAACTGGGGTGCTTACCGGCTCGGTTCGGGACGCCGCAGGCAATGAGACTCAGGCGAGTGCCGTCATTCACATCTCCGATCCGCTCACGTATAACCTCACGGCCCCCGCCGGATTCAGCGTCACCCCCCGCGCCGGCCAGCCCGGCGTGTTCGACTGCGTAGCGCCGTGATCCATCAGCTCATCGGCACCGTTCGCGACCTCGCGGGGCACATCGCCTCGCAGGTCGTGGACGTGGAAGTGACCGATGGGCTCGTCCCGACTTGGGGGGCGAAGATCCTTGATTGGATTCAGCCCATGCCCTCGTCTGTCGGGCCGAAGTTCTATGCCGCGCCGTGGGGCTCGGACATCAGTGGTACGGGACGCGCCGACAGCCCGTGGCGCTCACTCGCCAAGGCCAACTCGCTCCAGCCCGGCGATACTCTCGTCCTGCGCGGTGGCGGTTATGGGGCAAAGGGGAGCGTATTCACCTGGAGTCGGGCTGGCACGCCAAGCAATCCCGTCACGATTGAGGGCTATCCCGGCGAACGCCCCATCGTGGAAGGGAAGGTGGAAATCGCCGGCCCGTGGCAGCGGTGGGCACGCACGTACTTCAAGGGACCGACCGGGAATGTGGGTGGACCGGGACCAAATGGCGAAGCCAACTTCGTCAATCTCGACGGCCCGCATCTAGAGTTGCTGAATTGTGAGATCGCTTACGCCCAATGGCACGCCGGCGTCTCGGGCAGCGATGCCTCGGACTATCGCATTCTGGGGTGCTATATCCACGATAATGGCGGGCCGAATGGAGACTACACGGACCCCTCGCAGGACAATACATCACACGGGTTGTACCTCAGTCCATCATCCTTCGGCCTCGTGGCGAATTGCCTGATCGAACACAACGATGCCAAGGGTCTCATGGGGCGGCACAGCTCACATCATCTCATGATCGTGCATAACACCATCGTCGCCAATGGACGCTACGGCTCGAACCAGGATGACTCGGCGAACACCTGGGTCTATGCAAACAACATCTTCATGGAAAACGCGCGCGTGAAGGGCGGGCAGGGTCTTTCGACCGACGGCGCCCCCGGACCGTTCTGGAATATCAGGAATGTATTCTGGCGCAACGGGACGAACCTCAACTCCCATTACGACACGGACAGCAACGTCACGGTTGTCGCCCCCAAGGTGGCAGACCCGCTGTTCGTGAAGCCTGCGCTCTATACGCCGCAACAGGACCCGGCGCCGAATTGGGATCATCACATCAAGCCCGGCAGCCCGGCGATCGGGTATGGGGACCCTGACTATGCGGTGCCATTCGACATCGAAGGTAAACCGCGCATCGGCCGCTTCGACTGCGGCGCCTATCAGGCAGCGTGACCACCTTCCGACGGGGCAGTTAAGTGGCCGCGCCCGCGTTTCGCGCAGCTAGTGCCATTCTTGCGGTTCAGAATGGGACAGCAGACGGGACGCTCACGCTCCCGACGCACCAGACCGACGACATCCTCATTATCGCGACGTTTCGCAAGAGCCTGACGAACACGTTGACGATCAGCGGCTGGACGCAGATCGCGACGTGGGACGGCGGGCTCTACCGCAACTACATCTTCGGCAAGCGGGCCGCCTCGGGGTCGGAGACCAACCCCCTGCTCGACTGGGCGTCTACGAGCGGCGATTTCTTCGCGCTGTGCTGCTCGTACTCGGGGTGCATCACGACCGGCACGGCATGGGAAGTCGTCGGATCAGGCCAGAACGGCACCGGCAACGACCCAACACTCACCGGGATTACGACGCTCAGCGCAGAATCGCTGGTCCTGCCGATCATCCTGTACGGAGACGACAACAACACGGCGTTCGCGCTCACGAGCACCGACCCTGCTGCCTACACCGAGCACTACGTCGAGTCGCTTGTCGGCTCGGACGGCTCGGTGATGATTTCCGAAGGCGCTCGCTCAAGCGCGGGAGCGACTGGCGACATTGCGGTAAGCGGGCTCACGGTCACGGTGGGGCGCGAGTGGAACGCGATCGTGCTGGCGCTTATTCCTCCAGCCGCGGGTGGCGGTAGCAACGGATTCCGTGCTCGCGCTACGCACATGATTGGAGGGGCGTTCTGATGTTTCGCAAGAATGTCGCTGGCCAATTCATCCACTTCCAAGGCGTAGACGCCTCCACGGGCGGTATCAAGTCCGGTGTGACGTGGACCGTGCGTCGCTGCATCGACGGCACGTTCGCCGCAGGTGGCGGGACGGTGACGGAAGATGGGACCACCGGCTGGTACAAGTACGCAATGTCGCAAGCCGACACCAACGGCAACAACATCGGCTTCAACTTCACGGGCACCGGCGCTGTCCCACAGACCGTCAACATCGTCACGACGGCCGCTGACCCGACGGATGCCGTGCGGCTTGGGCTGACGGCGCTGCCCAATGCTGCTGCCGAGGCAGCGGGTGGGCTCTATACACGCGGAACTGGCGCGGGACAGATCAACCAGAACGCGAACGGGCAGGTGGATACGCGGTGGGTGGCTGGCAACGTCACCGTCGGGACCAACAACGACAAGACGGGTTACGCGCTCTCCGCTGCCGGTGTGCAGGCGATCTGGGATGCCCTCACCAGCGCTCTCACGACCGTCGGGAGTATCGGAAAGCTGCTGGTGGATAACATCAACGCGACCATCAGCAGCCGCAGCTCACATACGGCGGCCGATGTGTGGGCGAGTGGCACCAGGACGCTCACGAGTTTCGGCACATTGGCGCAGGATGTCTGGGACAAACTCACCACGGCCCTGACCACTGTGGGGTCGGTCGGCAAGCTCGTCGTAGACAACCTGAACGCCGCGATCACAACGCGGGCCGTGGCCGGGGATGCGATGACCCTCACGGCCGCTTATGATGCCGCCAAGACGGCGAGTCAAGCGGGCGATGCGATGGCGCTGACCGCAGGAGCGGTCGATGCGATTGCCGACGAGGTATACGAAGGCACACTCACACACAGGCAGATTACGCGCATCATCCTCGCAGCCGTAGCGGGCAAGTCCAGCGGATTCCCGAGCGGCCCAGCGAGCTACCGCGACAATGCCGATGTCAAAGACCGCATTACGGCCACCGTCGATCCCGATGGCAACCGCAGCATCGTTGTGCTCGATGGGACGTAGCCCATGTGGGGGCGCGGCTATTGGGGTGCGGCATACTTCGGGGACGCCTACTGGCCGACTGGGACAGCTGGTGCCGTCGTGGTGCCTCCTATGCCTCCCGCTGTTGGCACGGGTGGCCCCAGGCCCCGGCGCCGCTTCGAGCTGGACCTTCCACGCAAAGAGCGCAAGCAGAAGCCGGAACCCAAGCGTCGGCGCGTCCGCGTCCCCGAAGTCCATGTCGCGCTATCGCTCGTCGCGCCGCTGCCGACACTCGCCGTCGAAGCGGCTGTTGCCGAGCTATTGCCCGTCACGGCTCAGATCAAACTGCCGAGGCTCATGTTGCCAGCGGTCTCAATGCAGGTGCAAGTGACGAGCCTGCTCGGGCTCGCCCACGAGCGCGTCGAAGAACTCGAAGCCGTCCTTGCGGCGGTGCTGGAGGACTGATGGCACGCAGCGTGAACGAACTGGCCGAAGCCGCCATGCGGCTCAAGAACGATGACGCCGGCAAGGAAGTTCTGGCTATGCTGCG
>DATEHD010000018.1:0-2684 GCA_035279765.1 Candidatus Krumholzibacteriia bacterium
GTCGCGAACACGTGCCCGACGCCCACGTAGTCGGCTCCGGCGCGGTGCGCCTGCTGGGCTTCGACGGCATTGGCGGCACTCGTGCCGATCACCGCATAGCTTCCCATCACCACGCGCGCATCCTGCACGCGGATATCGTCGCGCCCGACGTGGACACCGTGCGCGCCCACGGCCTTCGCCACGTGCACACGATCGTTGATGATCAGCTGGGTTTCGTGCGCGCGGCAGATGGCGAGCACGCGCTCGGCCACGCGCGCGAACTCTTCCTCGGATAGCCGTTTGTCGCGCAGCTGGATCACGTGCGCGCCGCCGGAGCACGCCAGCTCCGCCAGCTGCTCGTGCGAGTATCGCCACTGGATGTGCGTGTCGGTGATGACGACGAGGCGTCCGATCTGGGGCCGGAACGTCATAGCTCTCCCATGACCTCGGCGAATTCGCGGACGGCACGGCGCGGGCTGCTCGCCTCCATCACCGCGCGAATCACGGCGACACCGTGCGCGCCGGCATCGAGACACTCGCGCGCGTGTTCCGCCGTGACGCCGCCAATCGCAAAGACAGGGAGTTTCGTCGCCGCGCAGGCCTTGCGCAGTATTTCGATGCCCTGGATCTCGTTCTTCTTCTTGCCGGGCGTGAAATACACCGGGCCGAAGGTGAGAAAGTCGGCTCCCGCTGCGGTCGCGTTGCGCACGCCATCGATGGTGTGGGTGCTGGCGCCGATCAGGTGCTTGGGAAAAGTGCGCCGAATGTGCACGAGCAGATCCGGATCATCGGGAACGTGAAACCCGTCGATACCCGGGCTCACCGCGATCAACGCCAGCGTGTCGTCCTCCACCGTGGCGACGTTGACAAACAGCTTGGCGCCCTGCACGTGCAGGAGCCCGGTGAGGCGCGTGGTCGAGGTCACCACGTCGTTGGCGGGGAAATCCTTTTCGCGCAGCTGCACCGCGCGCACACCGCTCACGCACGCGTCGTGCACGACGGACGCGAGCGTGCGCGGTGCGCACAGCGTGCGGTCGGTGATGAGATAGAAGCGAAAATCAATCATGCGGGGCTCCAGGCGATTATGGGTGTGGTCGGGTTGGTCGTCTCACTCGTCGCGGCCGATCAAGCCTTCTTCGGGCGAGGATGCGGCGGCGTAGAGCCGCTTCGGAATGCGGCCCGCTTTGAACGCGAGCCGTCCGGCTTCGGAGGCAAGACGCATCGCGGTTGCCATCTGCACCGGATGCTTGGCCTGCGCGATGGCGGTATTGAGCAGCACACCGTCGATACCCAGCTCCATCGCGACCGCCACGTCGGACGCCGTGCCCACGCCCGCGTCGATAATCAGTGGCACGTGGCACTGCTCCCGGATAATGCGCAGGTTGTAGGGATTCCGAATCCCCATGCCCGAGCCGATGGGCGCACCCAGCGGCATCACCGCGGCGCAGCCCATGTCGGCGAGTTTGCGGCAGGTGATCGGATCATCGTTGCAGTAGGGAAGCACGACAAAGCCGTCGGCCAGCAACACCTCCGCCGCTTTCAAGAGCTCGGAAACGTCGGGGAAGAGCGTTTCTTGATCGCCGATCACCTCGAGCTTCACCCAGTTGGTGTCGAGTGCTTCGCGCGCGAGTTGGGCGGTGAGTACCGCCTCTTTCGCCGTGTAGCAACCGGCCGTGTTGGGAAGAATGGAAAATCGCCCGCGCAGCATCGAGATGAGGCTCTCTTTGGAGCCGTCGGCAAGGCTCACGCGACGCACGGCGACGGTGACAAGCTCGGTGCCACTCGCCGCCAGCGCCTCGAGCATGACGTTGGGATCGGGATAGCGCGACGTGCCGACGATCAGGCGCGATTTGAACTCGCGCCCGGCAATGACGAGAGAATCCTGCGTCATGTCATTCACGGCGCGATTATCCCCCCTGAACAGCGTGAATGACCTCGACCGCGTCCCCGTCGTGGAGATGCAGCTCCGCCCACTTGCGCCTGGGCACCACACCCGAATTTACGGCCACGGCCACGCCATCTGTGTTCTCGTTGATACCATTCTCTTGCAGGAGCGTGACGAGCGTGACGGCCTCGGCCGTCGTTGTCTTCTTTCCGTTCATTACGATGACCATGATTGCTGCCTTTCTCACCGCGTGCTTGCAAAGCGATCGGGCGTGAATGCGGCCACATCGTCTCCAAAAGTTCCGGTCAGGATGCCACGGCACACCGCATCCGCCGTCGTCGGCGCAAACAGGATGCCGTGGCGGAAATGTCCCGTCGCCATGATGAGCCCGCGAATGCGCGTGGGCCCGATCAGTGGCAGATGGTCGCGCGTCCCGGGGCGTAGACCCACTTCGATGCGCTCGATGGGAAGGTCGTAGATCGACGGCACCATCTCCCACGCATTCTCGAGAATGCTCTTCACTCCGCCGGCGGTGGGCACGGCGTCGAATCCCACTTCTTCCTGGGTCGCGCCCACCACGACCGTGCCATCATCCTTAGGGAGCAAGTACGCGCGCGGACCACGCACGACGCGCTTCATTGCAAAGTCCGCCGTGCGCGTGAGACGGAGAATCTGTCCGCGAATGGGGCGCACCTGCGGGATCACATCCTCCGGCATGCCTTCGATGGTTCCCGACCATGCGCCCGCGCTCAGTACGATCACGTCGGCTTCGACGCGCTCGCCATTCACCTCGACACCCGACGCCGCATCGTTTTCGATG
>DATEHD010000019.1:0-21556 GCA_035279765.1 Candidatus Krumholzibacteriia bacterium
TCATCCTGCTGACACTGCCCGCGCTTCTCCTCACCAGCGCCGTCGCGGTTTTTTTCGAAACCATGCCGCTTCTGCGCGGCGGGATCGGCAACGTGGCATTCATTTTTGTGTGGGGTGGTCTGCTGGGCGGCAACTTCGGAAAGATGACGGATCCGCACAACGATCCGCTGGGAACCGGCATCGTGGTTCCGGAGCTGTTTCGTGCGTGCAAGGCGGCATTTCCCAGTTTCGATCCGCTCCACGCCTCACTCAACATGGGCGTCAACATCCGTGACAAAGGCGAATGGTCGCTGACCACGTACCCCTGGGACGGGATGCGATGGACGGCACAGCACGTCCTGTGGCGCATGCAGTGGGTGATTGCCAGCCTGGCGGTTGCCGGGGCGGCCGCGATTCCATTCGATCGCTTTGACACAACCGGTATTCCGCTCAAGCTGTCAAAGAAACGCAAGCGACGGAATCAGAGCGTTGAAGAGATCGCGCCTGTCGCGGGATTGAACGCTGCCGACGTGCGGTTGACGCCGCTGAATCCAACCTCAAGTGGTACTCGACGAGGCGCGATTATCTCGGGCGCGATGGTCTGGGCCGAGTGGAAGCTCATCGTGCGCGGATCGCGGTGGTGGTATATCGGTCCCCTGGGACTCGCCATCGCTGCTTTTTCCGCGCCTGTCGGCGCGGTATCCTCGATCGTGCTGCCCATCGCGTGGTTCTGGCCCGTGCTCAAGTGGTCGAAGCTGGGTACGCGCGAAGCCGTGCACAACACCGAGCCCGTGTTCTTCTCGGCCCCGCATCCGCTCTCGCGTCAGTTGGCCGCCACGTGGATCTCCGGCGTCATGCTGAGCGTCATGACCGGCGCCGTGGTAGCGCTGCGCTTCGTCATCGCCGGCGACAGCCACGCACTTCTTGCCTGGTGTGTCGGAGCCCTCTTCATTCCCGCGCTGGCCCTCGCTCTCGGCGTGTGGACGCGCTCGGGGAAAGCGTTTGAAGCGACGTACACGGCGCTGTGCTACGCAGTGATCCAGCAAGCCGCTCCGCTCGACTTCATGGGTGCGGTTCCAGCGGCGTCGCGAAATAACCCGGCAATTTTCAGTCTACTTACGCTGCTATTTTTGCTCCTGGCGATTTGGGGACGGCAGCGTCACCTTCGGAACTAGCCTCACCGCTTCTCGAGCTTTCCCATCCTTCCTTGTTGCGCCGCTTAGTGGCGCATGATTCCGCGCTGTCGCGCGGTACTCTTTGTGCAAGCGCGCTGCGTCCAATTGGTCCCGCGCACTCCGTGAGCCAAGTGTGCCCTTGGCATGCTCCTTGCCCGTTTGTGCGAGTTAAGTCCATTCACGCGCTTAGGGTTACACATGTACGCACCTGAAAACTCGAGTTACCGGATTCTCATCGCGGACGACGAGCCTCACATCCGCCAGATCCTGCGCTTCACGCTGGAGCGCGCGGGCTACCAGGTGTTCACCGCGTCCGACGGCGAAGAAGCGCTTGTGCGCGCGGCGGAAATCAAACCCAGTCTCGTGCTTCTCGACGTGATGATGCCGAAAGTCGATGGCTACGAAGTTTGTCGCAAAATGCGACAGGACTTCGCGCTCAACCAGGTGCCCATCATCATGCTTTCTGCGCGCGGCGATCAGCGCGATCGCGTGGCCGGGCTCGAGAACGGCGCCAACGATTATCTCGTCAAGCCGTACTCCAATGAAGAGTTGCTCCTGCGCGTGAAGAACGTGCTCGAGTGGAACATCCGGCAAAAAGAGGCCAATCCACTCACGGGTCTCCCCGGTAATACCGCGATCGAACGTGAAATGATCGTGCGTATCAGCCAGAAGAAACCGTACGCGTTCCTTTACATCGACATCGACAATTTCAAGGGCTTCAACGACTACTACGGCTATCCCAAGGGCGACGAGATCATCGTGTATATCGCCGAGATCATTCGCCGCACCGTCGAGCGCCTGGGCGGCAAGGATGACTTCGTCGGCCACATCGGCGGCGACGATTTCGTGATGGTGGTTTCTCCCGCGCGCGCCGAGATCATGGCGCAGTACGTCGTGGATGAATTCGACAAGGGTGGCGTCACGCTCCTGAATCCCGAAGACGTGAAGCGCGGCTACCTCGAGGTGCGCGACCGCCAGGGCGAGCTCAAGCGCATCCCCGTGATGGCGGTCACCATCGCCCTCGTCAAGAGCACGGACAACCAGATCGAGCACTTCGCCGAAGTGACAGACATCGCGTCGAGTCTCAAGGAATACGGAAAGCGAATTGAAGGCAGCGTGGTCGTGAAGGAGCGCCGGCAGGACGCCGTCGATCCCGCGCGCAAGCGAGAAACCGGTTAAGAATGGATATTCGAACTGCAGACGACAGGACCGCGACCCTCGAGACGTTGCTCAACGAAGCGCGCATCGAAGCCAACGAGCTGCGCGCGCGCATCGAGCGCTACCGCCAGATTCTGGCGTCGACGCGCATGGTGATGGGGCACGAGCTCAAGAAGCCCGTCATCGCCATCAACGGATATCTCGAGCTGGTGTCGGAAGACGTGGAGAAGGCGTCGCTCACCGACGCCATTTGCCTGATCAACAAGGCGCGCGGCGAGTGCGATCTGCTGAACGAGCTCAACGACTTCTATCTCGAGCTGCTCCGGGTTGACGCGGCCACCGGCGCGCCCCGCATCGAGCGTGTGAGCGTCGAAGAAGTGCTGCGCAAAGTGATTGCGCAGGCGTCGGAAAAAGCCGAAGGCCGCGTGCGCGTGAACATCGTGGATTCGATTCCACCCGTTCCCGTGAACCGCAACGCGCTCAAACTCATTCTTTTGAACCTGATCGAGAACGCGCTCAAGTATTCGCCCGAAGGTTCGGTGGTTCGCGTGGAAGCCGAGGTGTCGCGCGATCTGCGCGGCAGCTCCGACGGCGAGCTCCTGAAGCTCCGCATCTCGGATACCGGCGACGGCATTCCGGCCGACGACTTGAAGCGTGTGTTCCGTCCCTTTGTGCGCCTGGATGAAAATCGTGCCGAAGGCTCCGGCCTCGGGCTGACGCTTGTGCGCAGCCTCGTCGACATGTGCGACGGCGATGTGTCGGTTCGCAGCGAGCCCGGCAAAGGCACCACCGTGTTTGTGACGCTGCCGCTGGTTCCTGGGGGCAATGCCGGAGCGGTGCTGCCATGACATCGATGCGCGAGCGCGACACGGCGTCGCGGCTTCTGGAGACGAGCCCGTTGAGCATTCTCTATCTGAGATTCATCGAGCTGTTCGCCTTCTTCACGATGGTGTTCGCCGCGCGTTTCCTCGGCGACTTCTCGTACCGCACCAACCTGATGGTGGGGCTGTTCCTGGCAGCCGCTCTCCTGCAGTACACCGGAGAATGGCTGTGGAACACGCTGGGCGATTCGTTCAACTGGCCGCGCGTGCGACGCAACGCGGCGCTGCTCTGGTATTCGAGCTTCATCGATCTGGCCGCCGTGGTGGCGCTGATCTATCTCACCGGCACCATCGAGAGCCCGTTCCTGTTCATGCTCACGATCCCGCTCTTCTTCGTGTGCAATACGTTTTCGTGGAAGACGACTGTCGCGTATTTCGTCTCGGCGTCGCTCGCCGCGATCGGTGTGCTTGGTTACCTCGAGCTGAGCAACGTCATCCCGCACTACACCGTTTACCGCGTGGCGCCCGGCGTCTACACCAACGCGCACTACCTGGCGGGCTCGCTGCTCGTCATGGGCGCGTTTGTGAGCCTGGTGATCTTCCTCTCCAACGCGTTCCAGGATCGTGTGAACAGCTCGATGGAGCGCCTGCGCAAGAAGCGCCAGGAATCCGAGACGCGCGCCGACGAGCTCTCGCGCCTGTATGACATTTCGATTGGCATCAATGCCGCCATGTCGCTGGAGACGCTGCTCAAGATCGTCGCCAAGGAGGCGACGCTGCTGCTCGAGCGCCCGTGGGCAAGCATCGTCCTCTTCAATCAGAAGCAGGAGATCACGCACTCTGTGTTCGTGGGGCTCAACCAGGACCGCAGCATGCGTCTCGACAGGCGCATGCGCCGCGGCGGACTCAACGAATGGATATGGACGCACAACGCGCCCATCTTGGTGGAAGACACGACGCGCGACAAGCGCGCCAACTGCAGCGATTTCCTGAACCACTTCGGCATCCGTTCCATCGTCGGATTCCCGCTGTCGACGGGCAACCAGGTGCTGGGTGTTATCTACGCGGGTGATTTCGTCCCCAAGACGGTGAGCGAGACGCACGTGCGCCTGCTCACCGTTCTGAGCCAGCAGCTCTCGGTGGCGATCGAAAAGAGCCGTCTCTATGACTCGCTGGAGCGCAAGATCCGCGAGCTCGAGCGCAACCTGGAAGCGGCGCAGAAGGCCAACGCCCTCAAGGCGGATTTCGTGAACCACGTGTCGCACGAGCTGCGCACGCCGCTCACGTCCATCAAGGCCTACGTGGAGACGCTGCTGACCAACCAGAAGGACCCGACGTTTGTGCAGCGCGGCGAGTTTCTGGAAATCGTCAACAAGGAGACCAACCGCCTCATCCGCATCGTCAATGACATCCTCGACGTGACCAAGATCGAGTTCGGCCAGCGCGCCGTGTCGCGCACCGCCATCGACCTGCGCGCCATCGTGGACGAAGTGGTGTCGATTCTCGGCCCCACGCTGCGCGAGCGCGACATGCACGTCGTCGTGGACGTGTCGCAGGAGCTTCCGCACATCGAAGGCGACGGCGATCTCATCAAGCAGGTCTTCATCAACCTGCTCACCAACGCCATCAAGTATTCATCGCGGGGAACTTCCATCACGGTGAAGGCGATGGAAGAAGCTGTCAACGTGGTGTTCTCGGTGGCCGACCAGGGCGTCGGTATTCCGAAGGATGAAGTGGGCAACGTTTTCGACAAGTATTTCCGCGCTCGCTCCCAGCGCGACTCCAAGCTCGAGGGACTCGGGCTCGGCCTCGCCATTGTAAAAAACATCGTGGAACAGCACGGCGGCAACATTCGCGTGGAAAGTGTCGAGGGCAAGGGCACCACGTTCACGTTCACGCTGCCGCGCGAGCACTGCTTCAACGACCTCGTCGGTTACATCGGCGAGCTTGTGGATGCGCGCGAACAGCTCCATGAGATGCTCGAGTTGATCGTGCGCATGATCGCGGAGCTGCTCTGCGCCAAACGCGTGTCGCTCATGCTGCTCGACAAGGACCGCTCCGAGCTCTTCATCAAGATGTCGTTCGGGATCGAGGAATGGGTGGTGGAGAACACGCGCGTCAAGGTGGGCGAGGGCATCGCCGGCAAGGTGGCCGCCACCGGCGAGCCGCTGCTCATCGCCAATATAGAGGAGAACGAGGTCTACTCGGCGCCGAACGGGCCGCAGTACGAGACCACCTCGCTGCTCTCGGTGCCGCTGCGCGTGCACGACGTGGTGGTCGGCGTGATGAACGTCAACAACAAGACCAGCGGCCAGCCCTTCGATCGCGACGACCTGAACCTGTTGATTTCGTTCGGGGAGCGCATCTCGCGCGCGCTCGAGCGTGTGCGCGTGGTGGAGGATTCGAACCTGTTCCTGCAGGATACCATCGAGGCCTTCAAGCGCATCCTCGACAACCAGACCAAGACGCGCATCATCGAGCAGGCCATCGATCACGCGGTGAAGATCGCGCGCAAGATGAACCTGCCCGAGAAGGAAGTCAGCGTCGTCCAGTACGTGGCCAGCGTGCATGACATCGGCATGACGGAAATCAGCGACGAGATTCTCAACAAGGCGCTCAATCTCACCAACGAGGAGATGCGCGTGATCCAGCGCCACCCCGAGCGGGGCGCGGAGCTGATTCGTCCGCTCGAGTTCGTGGAAGCGGTCAGCAACATCATTCTTTACCACCACGAGCGCTGGGACGGCCGCGGCTATCCGATGGGCCTCAAGGGCGACGAAATTCCGGTGGGGGGCCGCATCCTCGCCGTCATCGACGCGTTCCAGTCGATGACGATCGGGCGCCCGTACAAGCACCGCATGTCCATCGAGCGCGCCGTGCAGGAATTGTTTGATTGCGCCGGAACCCAGTTCGACCGCGCGGTGGTGGAGGCGTTTGCCGCCGTGCTCGTCGAAGACGGACAGCTCACCGGGCGCGACAAGGATCGTTATCGCCGCCACCCGACCGGAACGCCCGTGGGAGCGGTGGACAGATCATGATGTACGCCGCCCTCGCACACGTCGGCGTCGAAAGCGCGCCCGCCACGTATCTCACGTTGTGTGGCGTGCTTGTCGTGCTCGTGTTTCTCACGCTCTGGCGCGAGGCGATGACGGCGGGCCCGACGCATTTCTTCGAGCGCACACTGGCGGCGCTCGCGTTCGTCACCAGCCGCATCACCGTGGTGGTGTTCACCAACGCGATCATCGCCGGGGAGGCGGGACCGCCGTTTCTGTACCTCCTGCTCAACTTCGGCTGCCTGTACCTGGCCGCCCAGTGTCTCCCCGCCGGTATCAGCGAAACCGGACCCATGCGCATCGCGGACCCCGAGCACGAGGGACTGGGGTCGTGGCGCTCGGTGCAGTTTCAGACGCTGCTCTTCGGATTGACGGGCGGGCTCATCTACGCGCTCGCGCCGCAGGCGAGCGGCACCACCTTCACGTGGAACGGATTCCTGGCCGCGGTCTTGATCGGCGCCACCGTGCGCGTGTGCGTGGCGGTATTTTCGGCGTCGCGCATCGCGGTTCGCGAAGTGAAACCGACGTTGTACATCCTCGCGGGATCGCTGTGCGCGTCGTGGCTGTGCGTGGTGGCAGCCGGCACGTTCGGCAGCGGCGCGTCCAACCTGCTCAAGGCCGCGCAGGCGATGGATATCCTGGCGCTGGTGTCGGGGCTCATGTCGCTCCAGACCAACTACATCGTGATGGGCACGCAGATGCGCACGACGGCGGCCGACCGCACGCGCGACGCGGAAGAAGCCCACGCGGAGCTCTCGCAGCTCAACCGTGTCGCGTCCGACATCTATGAAGATTCGACGTCGATGATCCGCCGCCAGCAGGACCAGTCGAAAGGGCTCGTGCGCCGCGCGGAAGACCTCGAGCGCATGCTGTTGATCGGCGTCCGCATCCAGCAGCACAAGAATGTGAAAGAGCTGTTGCAGATGGTGGCGGAGCTGGTGCGCGAAAATCTCGGCTTTGACACCGTGATCATCAGACTGCTCAACGAGCGCACGCAGACGTTCGAGCCCAAGGCGTACGTCGGCCTCAATCCCGAAGCCCAGGACGCCGTGATGAATCACCGCACCTCGATCGCGGATTACGAGCTCATGGTGGAGCCGCGCTTCCGCGTCGGTCGCAGCTATTTCATGCGCACCGCCGCCGTCACCGAGCAGGCGGCCGCAGGCGTCGCGGCCGTGGTCGAGAATCACTGGCACGACGTCGAGCGCCTGATCGTGCCGCTCATCGACGACGACGCCGGCGAGCGCACCATCGGTTACATCTCTGTGGAAGAGCCGCAGGATCCCGCGCGCTCGGTGGCGGAAGTGATCGAGACGCTGGAAACAATCGCAACGCTCGCCACCATCGCCATTCGCAACCTGAACCGCTATCGCGAAGTGGGCGAGAAGAACGACAAGCTCAAGCAGTACACGGAGAAGCTCTCGAGTCTGAACAAGATGAAGTCGAACTTCGTGGCGACAATTTCGCACGAGTTCCGCACACCGCTTACGTCGATCAAGGCGTACTGTGAAACGCTGCTCAAGAACGCCGAATCCATCGATCGCGGCATCATGAAGGAATTCCTCATCGTGATCGAAGAGGAGAGCAACCGCCTGATGGCGCTGATCGAGGACATCCTCGACTTTTCCCAGATGGAATCGGGGGCGGTCCGCTTCGAGCGCACGTCATGCAACATGAACGAGCTCATCACGGTCGCGGCCAACGAGCTGGAGAAGAATTTCGAAGCCAAGCACGTCACGCTGCACACGCGCGTTCCCGACACCGAGGTCAAGGTGCGTGCCGAGCGCGATCTGATGAAGCAGCTCGTGATCAACCTGCTGCACAACGCGTCCAAGTTCACGCCCGAAGGCGGCCACGTGTGGGTCACCATCGAGGACGAAGTGGTGAGCGCGCGCATCGTGGTCGAGGACAATGGCATCGGCATTCCCGAAGACCAGCTCGAGAAGATCTTCGACCACTTCCACCAGGCGGACGGTACCGCCACGCGCCGCCACGGCGGCACCGGCATCGGCCTCGCCATCTGCAAGAACATCGTGGAATGGCACGACGGCCGCATCTGGGTGGAGAATGTGCCGGGCAAGGGCGCGCGTTTCGTGGTTGTGATTCCGAAAAAACAGGCTGTGGTGCGCAGCGAAGTGCTCACCGACTACGTGTCGACGCGCCGCTTCGAGGTGGAGCGTTACATGGAGCTCGTGGTGGAGCTCATCGCCGAGCTGCTCAACGTGAAACGCGCCTCGCTCATGATGGTGGATCCGCAGGCGGGCGAGCTCCGTATCGACAGCGCCATCGGCCTCGACGAGGACATCGTCGAGCATGCGCGTGTGCGCCTGGGCGAAGCCATCGCCGGAACCGTGGCGCAGGAGAACAGCGCGTACCTGGTGCAGGACGTGCAGGAGGACCAGCGCTTGCGCACGGCGGGACGCCGTTACGAATCGAAATCCTTCCTGTCGGTGCCCATCCGCCGCGACAACCGCGTGGTGGGCGTCATCAATGTCACCGACCCGGTGGGGCGCCCGGCGCTCAACGAGGAAGATCACGCGCTGCTCGAGCTCTTCGCAGACCGCGTCGTGATGGCGCTGGATGCGCTCTCGCGCTTCAAGGAGAAGTCGCGCGAGTTCGAGGATGTGCGCTCCACGTTCAAGTCGATCCTCGATGCCAAACGCTATATCAACACGCACAACGCCGACGCGCTGTCGCTCGTCATTCACGACGTGGCACAGAGCCTGGGCATGACGCCGGAAGAGAGCGCCACGCTGCGCTACACGTTCCACGTCTACGATCTGGGGCTGGCGAAGGTGGGGCACAACATCATCAATCAGCCGCGCGAGCTGACGCACGAGGACCGCTTCCACGTGGAGCAGCACACAATCGTGGGCACCGACATGTTGAAGCCGATCGAGTTCATCCCGCGCGTGCGTGACGCGGTCCTCTATCACCACGAAAACTTCGACGGTTCCGGTTACCCGGGAAAGCTTTCCGGCGAAGAGATTCCGCTGGATGCGCGCATTCTCCGCGTTGCGGATACATTCCGCGCGCTGGTCTCACACCGCCCGTACCAGAAGCGGTACACGCTGGGAGAGGCTGTCGAGGTTCTGAAACACCGCGCCGGGTCGCTCTTCGATCCGAAGGTGGTGGAAGCCTTCGTGTCCGGTGTCGAGAAACACGCAGAGCGCTTCCAGGCCGAGCGTGAGCACGAAATACATGCTGAGTTGGACAACGTTACGCTCAAGGCGTAGCACGGGATTGCAAGGAGGAAGGCAATGGCACTGGGCAAGATTCTTGTCGTCGATGACGAAGTTTATATTCTTCACATTCTCGACTTCAGCCTCGGGGCTGAGGGCTTCGAGGTGATCACGGCCAATAACGGCGAGCTGGCCTTCGAGAAGGCCAAGCAGGAAAAGCCGAACCTGGTCGTGCTGGACGTGATGATGCCGGTGCTGGACGGCTACGAAACCTGCCGGCGTCTGAAACGCGATCCGGAGACGAAGAACATCCCGGTTGTTCTGCTCACGGCGAAAGGCCGTGATCTCGACAAACGCCTGGGCTATGAAGTGGGCGCGGTGGACTACATCGTGAAGCCCTTCAGTCCCAGCCGTTTGATCGAGCGCATCCAGGAAATTCTCGGCGTGCGCAAGTAAGCACTCCTCCCTTGCCGTCTCGAGCCCGCGGGTGTCACCCACCCGCGGGCTTGTTCGTTGGTCCGCAGATGCGCGCGCGATAGCGCGTGATATACTGCGGCGCCATGACGCCCGAATCCGCCATTGCTCTGGCGCCGCGCTTTGCGCGCGTCGTTCTGCCGCTTCCCATCGAGCAGGCGTTCACGTACGAAATCCCCGACGCCATGCTCGGCCGCGTCGCCGTGGGCTGTCGCGTCGAAGTGCCGTTCGGAAAGCGCTCACTCTCCGGAATCGTCGTCGAATTGTCCGGCGCGGCGGATGTTCCACGCATCAAGCCCATCCACGAGCTGCACGAAACGTTTGTGTCCGCGCCCCTTCTCCAGCTCGCTACGTGGATCGCCTCCTATTATGGATGCTCGCGCGGCGAGGCGCTGCAGTCCGTCCTGCCGCCGAGCCTGCGTCGCGCCAAACTGCGTGCGAGACCCAAAGGTATCGCGCGTATCGCTGACGAAGTGCTGCGCTATGGCGGCGAACAAAGCGATGTATATGCGGCCACACAAAAAAAACTGTCGCGCGCGAAACGACAACTGGCACTGCTCACCGAGCTGTTGAGTGCCGGGGGCGAAGCGCTCGTTACGGTGATTCTGGACGAGTGGGGCTACGACAGGCAGATACTGGATGGGCTGGTCTCACACGGCCTCGTCGCCATAGAAGCGATCGAGAGAAACTCGCCGCTCGACGCGCTCGAGTCGCAGGTGGAAAAGCTGACGGCCGCGCAGATCGACGCTTTGCAGAAAATCGACGGAACACTCGCGGCACGAGTGTTTTCTCCGATTCTCATTCACGGCGTCACGGGAAGCGGGAAGACCGAAGTATATCTGCGCGCGGCGCGCCGCGTGCTCGACGCGGGCGGCGGCTGCATCGTGCTCGTGCCCGAGATCGGGCTCCTGCCGCAGGCCACGGCGCGCTACCGCCGCGCCTTCGGCGACGAAGTGGCGATCATCCACAGCCGGCTCACGGGGCCGGATCGTTTCGACATCTGGGAGCGAATCGAGCGCGGGGAGCACCGCGTGGTGGTTGGGCCGCGCTCGGCGGTGTTCAGTCCCGTCAAGGATCTCCGTCTCATCATCGTCGACGAAGAGCAGGACGAGTCGTACAAGCAGGACGACAAGCCGCGCTATCACGCGCGCAGCGTGGCGCTGGTGCGCGGCCGCGACGAGAACCTCACCGTGCTCCTGGGCTCGGCAACGCCGTCGGCGGAGAGCCTGCGCCACGCCGCGGAGAAGAAGTACGCGCTCGCGACGCTGCCCGGACGCGTGGGCGGCGGCGCTTTGCCCGAGATCGAGATTGTGGACATGCGCGACGAAAAATCGCGCGGCCAGATTTTCTCGCCACGGCTTCTCGAGCGCCTGGAGCAGACCATCGCCAACAAGCACCAGGCGATCCTGTTTCTCAACAAGCGCGGACATGCGCGTTACGTGCAGTGCAACGCGTGCGGCCATGTCGTCATGTGCAAGAACTGCGACATCTCGCTCACGTTTCACCGCGTGGGCGACCGTCTCAAGTGCCACCTGTGCGGCTACGAGCGCGTGTCACCGCAGTCGTGCGAGAAATGCAGGAGCCGCCAGCTGCACTTTACGGGCGTGGGAACGCAGCGTGTCGAGCTGGAGCTCAAGGCACTCTTCCCCGAGACCGGCGTGCTGCGCATGGACGCCGACACCACGTCGGGGAAAGAAGGACACCGCCACATCCTCGAGGAGTTCAGCACGGGGCAGTATCCCATCCTGCTGGGAACGCAGATGGTGACCAAGGGACACCACTTTCCAAACGTGAACCTGGTCGGCGTGGTGAGCGCGGAGGAGGGTCTCAATTTTCCTGACTTTCGTTCTGCCGAACGTACCTTTCAGCAGCTCACGCAGGTTTCGGGAAGATCGGGGCGCGCGGGAACTGCCGGCAGCGTCGTCATCCAGACCTACTCTCCCGAGCACGCTGTGTTTCGCCATCTCATCGCTCACGACTACGACGGCTTCATGCGCGAAGAGCTGGAGACACGAAAAGCGCTCAACTACCCGCCCTTTTCGCGCCTGGTTCTTGCCTGCTGCACGGCGGCGGATGCGGGCGTGCTCAACAGCTTCATGGAAAGCTGGGCCGCAGCGGCACGCGCGCTGCTCGCGCGGCGCCCCGTCGCCGTGCTGGGTCCGGCGCCACCGCTGGTGCCGCGCGTGAAAAATCGCTACCGCGAGCAAATTCTTCTCAAGGGTTCGATCACCCAGTCCGACAAGGATGCCGTATTCGGCGCCTTCCGTGACCTGGTCGCGAAGGGACACGGGCGGAGCAGCATTGAGCTCCGCTGGGACGTGGATCCAGAGACATTCCTCTAAGATGCCGTGCCCCAAGATGCAAGGGCGCGCCGCCGACGGCATGCCCGGAGCGGAGCGTATGCCAAGGAGCTGCAACGCAGCAGCCGGGGCACGGGGGGCGGAAATCGCCTTGACACTGCCCGGCGTATCGCTTTTAATGAGGAAGTATTCGCTGGCCATCCCCAGTAATTAGGATTCCCAGACAACCCACCAAGGACAGCCCCGCAGGGGGGCATGTGCCATCCCGGATAATAAAACTCGCTGGATCAAATCGCTCGTCAACCCGCCGGGAAATGGGTTGCTCTCATAAAGATCGTTGAAGTATTGGTTCGCCCGTGCCGGTGAACCGCCTGCCGGAGAGCAGGTCAGATGACTCGAGCACGCTCCCTCTGGATATACGCCGTTCTCCTGGTCATCGCGGCGTTTGGATGCCAGTCGGTCGCAACCACCAGTGCCAAGCTTCGCAACCAGGAAGGCAATTACGAGCTGGCGATCAAACTGGCGCAGGAGGCCATCGCGAAGAATCCGAAAGACGCGGAGGCGCACTTTCAGCTCGGTGTCTCGTACAGTTATCTCGACAGCGTGGCGCTCGCATACGAGCAATTCACGAAGGCGAAAGAGCTCGACCCCGAGAAAGCAGCCGACGCCGACAACAACATCCAGAGCAATTTCGCGAAGCATTACAAGCTGGGCCAGAGCTCATTCAACCGGGCGGACATGAAGACCGCGGTTTCGGAGTTCGAGCTGGCCACGAAAGCGAACCCGACGCAGTCCGTTGCGTACTACAATCTGGCGCTCGCGAATCAGCGCCTCGCGCCCACCGATTCCACGGCGCACGTGCGCGCGCTGGCAGCGGCGGACAAAGTGCTGGAGCTGTCCAACCCGACGGAGTCGAATTACACAAAGGCGTTGCGCGTCGCCGGTGAAGAGCTCATCGTTCTGCACCGTGAGAACGAAGCGGAAAAACGCTTCAAGCGTTTGATCGACGAGGATCCGGCCAGCTACAAGGTCATCGAGGATATTGGAACCGAAGAGCTCGACGAAAAAAACTTCGGAGCATCGGCGGAATTCCTGAAGCTCGCCGCCAAAGCGCGCGACCGTGTGGGGGCGCCCGACGCAAAGGTGTATTACAACATCGGCGTTTCTCTGTACAATTTGCGGAAAGAAAACCCGTCTCGCATTGACGAGGCCATTTCTTATTATCAAAAAGCGCTCGACATCACGCCCAACGATCCCGATACGGTGTTCAATATCCTGGTTGCTTATGCAGCCAAGGAAGACTGGTCGGACGCGGCTCAATGGGGCGAGCGCTACGTGGTCGTGAATCCGAACGACGCCAACGGGTGGAAACTGCTGGCGCGCAGCTACACCGAACTCGGACAACAGGACAAGGCCCAGGAGGCCGTCAAACGTTACGACATGCTGAAACAACCGTAGCGACGGGCGCTTCGTATCGCCGCGCAAACCGGGTGGAACACCTCTTGCAGGAATCCCGGGCGGCGACGCGATTCTTCCCGCGCACGAACCCCGGCACCAGGCCGGAAGTCATTGCTCGCAAACCAATTGTCAGTCGATTCCCAGGGTCTTTTTCGAACGCCGTCAAGCGGCGCATTTATTGTCAATCCGGAACGGGACGTAACCACCGTTAACAGTTATTCACCTCTCACCATTCGGGTTTGTTAAGCACCCGACCCACCTATCGTGTCAGCTACCGGAGCAAAAAGAATGGATATCGCGGAGCTCAAGGGGAAAACCATCTCCGAGCTTCTCGAAGTCGCCAATTCCCTCGAGCTCGAGGGAACCAGCAGTTTGCGCAAGCAGGAATTGATTTTCAAAATCCTGGAAGCGCAGACACAACAGAACGGACTCATCTTCGCGGAAGGCGTGTTGCAGGTCCTGCCGGAGGGCTACGGCTTCCTCCGTTCGCCGGACTACAACTACCTGCCGGGCCCGGACGACATTTACGTTTCGCCGTCGCAGATCAAGAAATTCGATCTGCGCACCGGCGACACCGTCTCCGGACAGATCAGGAGTCCCAAGGATTCGGAGCGCTATTTTGCGCTCCTGCGCGTCGAAGCGGTGAACCATGAGCACCCCGACGTGGCCAAGACCAAGCCCTTCTTCGACAACCTGACGCCCCTGTATCCGCAGGAAGCGTTCAATCTCGAGTACGATCCCGAGGATCTCTCGACGCGGCTCATGAACCTCATGTGTCCGTTGGGCAAGGGCCAGCGCAGTCTGATCGTCGCGCAGCCGCGCACCGGCAAGACGATCCTGCTGCAGAAAATCGCCAACGCCATCACGGCCAATCATCCCGAGGTCTACTTGATCGTGCTGCTCATCGACGAGCGCCCCGAAGAAGTGACCGATATGGAGCGGACCGTGAAAGGCGAAGTGATCAGCTCGACGTTCGACGAGCCCGCCGAGCGCCACGTGCAGGTTGCCGACATGGTGATCGAAAAAGCCAAGCGTCTTGTCGAGCACGGCAAGGACGTCGTCATCCTGCTCGATTCCATCACGCGCCTGGCGCGCGCACACAACGCGGTCGTGCCTCACTCGGGGAAGATTCTCTCCGGCGGTGTCGACTCGAACGCGCTGCAGCGCCCCAAGCGGTTCTTCGGTGCGGCGCGCAACATCGAGGGCAACGGCAGCCTGACGATCATCGCCACGGCGCTGATCGAAACCGGCAGCCGCATGGACGAGGTCATCTTCGAAGAGTTCAAGGGCACCGGTAACATGGAGCTCGTGCTCGACCGGAGGCTCTCCGACAAGCGCATCTTCCCGGCGGTCGACATTTTCAAGTCGGGCACCCGCAAGGAAGAGCTCCTGATCGACAAGAACGACCTCGCCAAGATCTGGATTTTGCGCAAGTTCTTGAATGACAAGCCCTTGATGGAGGCCATGGAGTTCCTCCTGGAGAAGCTGTCCAAGACCAAGAGCAATGCCCAGTTCCTGAAATCGATGAATTCGTAGGGCCCGAGCGGGTATATTGATGCTGTAGTGCAGGGAAGAGGCCCCTCCCCGGGGCCTCTTTTTCAAGACCGTGTCTCAAGAGGTGGAGAATAAAATGAAGCGACAGATTTGGATGGTGACGGCGCTCCTTCTGGTGGCGACGGCGGCATATGCCGGCCTGCATACCCGAAGCGGGACTGTGTATGTGCAGAACAGCCAGTGGACGGAAGCCGTTCGCGAGCTCAAGCTTGCCATTCAGGAAGACCCGAAGGACGACAAGGCGCACTTCATGATCGCCGTCGCGTACAGCAACATGGACAGCGTTGCCGCGGCGTACGACCACTTCACGAAGGCGAAGGAGCTCGATCCCAAGAAGGCGCGTGACTGCGATAACAACATCCAGAGCAACTACGCCAAGCATTACAAGCTGGGGCAGACCTCGTTCGCCCAGGCGAACTATCCGACGGCGGCGCACGAGTTCAACATGGCGACGCAGGCGGATCCGAAGCAGTCCGGCGGCCACTACAACCTGGCTGTCTCATACGAGCGCCTGGCGCTGACCGACTCGACGTATTACGACAAGACGCTGGCGGAGGCCGACAAGGTGTTGGCGCTGGCGCCCATGACGGATCCGAACCACATGCGCGCGCTGCAGCTGGCCGCGAGCACGCTGGTCTATCTCAACAAGCCCGACGAGGCCGTGGCGCGCATGCAGAAGACCATCGACGAGGATCCCTCCAAGTACCAGCTTGTCGAGGACATGGGTAACGATCTCATGCAGCAGAAGCAGTGGGCCGGCGCCGCTTCATTCTTGAAGCTGGCCGCCGAAGCGCGCTCCAAGGTCTCCGCGGACGACGCGCTGGTGCTGCAGAGTATCGGAATCTGCGAGTTCAACATCGGCAAGACCGACCCGGCCCATCTCGATGAGGCCGTTACCTGGTACCAGAAGTCGCTCGACGTCGGCGGCGACAACAAGGACACCGTTTTCAACATGATGGCCGTGTACGTAAAGAAGGCCGACTGGGAAAACGCGGCACTCTGGGGCGAAAAGTCCGTGGCGCTGGACCCGAACAACGCCGACACCTGGAAGATCCTGGCCAAGAGCTATACCGAGCTGGGCCAGGACGAAAAGGCCAACGACGCGCTGGCGCACTACACGACGCTCAAAGGCAACTAACCGGCATTCGGCAGCTACTCACAGCGCCGGCAAGAAAAAAGAAGGCTCCGTCCAACGATGGGGCCTTCTTGTTTTTCGCGACGATGGACTAGCGCTGCTCTTCCAACCACTGAATGAAACCGTCGATTTCCCTGGCCATCTGGGGAGGCGGGTTCTGGCCTTTCGCCCTTCGCAACGCCTCGAGAGCCTCGGCGTTGCGGTGCAATGCCGCCAATGCCCGGCCCTTGTAGTAGGAATAGAAAGGATTCCCTGGCTCGCGTTGCATCCCTTCGTCGCACACCGGCAGCATTTCATCGAAGCGACGCGTGTAGAAAAGCATCAGCACGAGGGATTGTCGGGCGCTCCCGTTGGAAGGATCGGAGCGAAGACCTTCGCTGACCAGTTCGATCGCGCGGTCGCCGTCGCCCCGAGCATAATAGCGCCGGCCGAGGGTGATCCGGTAACGCGGGTTCTGGCTTACCGCGACGGCGCGTTCGAGCGCCGCGATTTCTTCCGGAGTGTTGTTCCGTTCGCGATAGCAGGCGGCGAGCGTTTCCCACGCGTAGCCCGGATCTTTGATTTGCGGCAGATCGTGCGCGACGATGATGCGATAACGTGCCACGGAGCGCTCCGCCGATGCGTTGATACCGATCCAGGCGCCCGTGAGCGCGGCGCATAACACGGTGACCGATACGACAGTCCGCTCCGGGAGCACGATAGAGCCCGGTCGCAATTCGAGCAGCGCCCACATTGTCGCGACCCCGGCTGACATGAAAAGGTCCCAGTCGCGCGCCACACCCAGGTCGCTTCGAAACGCAACCAGGAACAGGAACAGTGGCGCTGCGACCAACATCGCGAAGGCGGCATTCCCTCCTATCGCGTTGGTTACGGCGTTGCGCTCACGCGAGGGCGGTTGCCGGCGTAGAAGGCCGCCGATCACCACCGCGACGGCAGGGCATGCGAGGAGCAGGACATTTGTCACGTCGGCAGCATGGACGAGACTGATCGCGGCGGTCGGTTCACCAAACAGCGGGCGAAGATAGCTCGCCGTGCGCGGGACGAATCGCACCAACACCGTCAGCGGCACCATGGCGACGCATGTCCAGATCGCCACCCTGCCGGGCATGTTTGAATTCTCGCGCCCTCGCGATGCCAAAACCAACCACGCCAGCGACGGCAGGAGCACCAGCGCCATGGTGTGGAGAAAACAAGCCAGCGCCAGGCATCCCACCGGCATCCACAAAGGTCCTCGACGATCGAGCGCACGCCTCGCGACAACCACGTAGAGCACGAGTACACCAAGGAGCGGCGCGTAGACTTCGATGTAGCCGCAAAACATCGCCACGCTTCCGGAGGTGGCGAGCAGAAGCGGGAGCAGCATTCCCTGCGCTGCGCGGTATCGGCGCAACACCCACAACGTCCACGCATACGCCAATACCGCGCCGATGGCCGACACCAGGATGCGAATGCTTGTCTCCGCTCCGACGTGCAGAACCCGGACAGAAAAGCGCGCGACCATCGAGTAGAGCAAATCGGTTCCGGGAAAGACGTGATGCAGATTCGGGAGTAAACCGAGGTACCCCGGTGCCGCCGCCGCGTCACGCGCGATGCGGGCAATGAAATTCTGATCGCCGAGGAGAAACGTTGCCGATTGAAATGTGAGTCCCAGGATGAAGCACGCGACGGCAGCGCCGGTCGCGGCCGCTCTTTCGTGCGCGCTCGCCGCGCCCGCGAAGCGCCGGCTGCGCTGCAGCAACCGGTCCGCGACCCCGGGCACCATCGCGAGGGCAATGGCGATGAGAACCGCACATCTGGCGGCAATGGGATAGAAGGCGAGATGATTGATGCCCCAGAGTCGCGCGCCGGGAGCGAACGCACCCACCGCAACCAGGACCCAGGTAACGAATAGGAGAATGGTCAGAAAATGCTCCCGTCTTCTCGTGCACCCGGGGTAGTTCCCGCAGCGCCGCCGGTGATCATGGCAGCACCTACGACATGCAAGTGTCAAACAGACATCGAGATGGGGTGGCGGCCCGGCCCCACGCCAGAGCCGGCGCTTCCGGGCAGCCGGGGAATGGCCTTGCGACGCAGCCGGTCAATTGGTATAGTCCCTCCCTTGATTTCAACCAGTTTGCAGGAGTTTTGAGGCCATGAAGAAAGAAACCCATCCCCAGTACCACCCGGTGATCTTCGTCGATCCCAGCGTGGGCGCCGAGTTTGTCACCCGCTCGACCATGAAGAGCAACGAGACCCGCGACATCGACGGGGTCAAGCACTTCGTAATCAAGATGGAAATCTCCTCGGCGTCGCACCCGTTCTTTACGGGCAAGCGCAAGTTCGTCGACACGGCCGGCCGTGTGGAGCGTTTCCGCGAGAAGTACAAGTACAAAGACAACACCGGTAACGAGTAGCCCCCGGGTTCTCAATGTCCGATCAGCGATTCAGCGTCGGTGGCCAGGCGGTCATCGAAGGCGTCATGATGCGTTCACCGACGTATTATGCGACCGCCGTTCGAACCCCGCAGGGGACCATTGTCATTCAGAAGAACCGCTACGAGGCGCTCACGCACCGTTTCCGGTTTCTGAATGTTCCCATCGTGCGCGGGGCCGTCGGTCTCGTCGAGATGATGTTTATCGGGATCCAGTCGCTCTCGTACTCGGCCTCCCAGGCCGGCGACGAGAACAGCGACCCCAAGCCGAAGAAGTCCACCGCTTCCAACTTGATGGTATTCGGCTCGGTGCTCCTGGCGCTGGCCGCCGGCTTCGGCCTGTTCTTCTACCTGCCGCTGTTTCTGACCGAGCTCACCGGCGTGCAGGGAAGCATCGCGTTCAACCTGATCGACGGTGCCATCCGCCTCACCGTCTTCCTCGGCTACCTGTTCATGATCTCGCGCTGGAAGGAAATGCGGCGCGTGTTCATGTACCACGGCGCCGAGCACAAGACCATCTACGTGTACGAGAACAACCAGGATCTCACGGTGGCGAACGCACGTCCGTACACGACGCTGCATCCGCGCTGCGGCACGAGCTTCCTGCTCGTCGTCATGCTTGTCAGCATCCTCGTGTTCTCGCTCCTCGGAAAGCCGGAGACCATCGGCGACCGCCTGCTGCGGTTTGCCATGATTCCGGTGATCGGCGGCATCTCCTACGAGTTCATCCGCCTCTCCGCCAAGGAGCGCTTCGCGCGCTACCTCAAGGGCGCCGTGTGGCCCGGCCTCATGCTCCAAAAAGTCACGACATCGCAACCCACCGATGATATGCTGGAAGTCGCGATCGCCGCACTCGAGGCGTGTCTCGATTACGAGAACGTGGCGCTGAAAATCCCGGCCAACTCCTAGCTACTCCGCCCCTCGACTGCCGCATGGTTCGCGCTCTCCGATTGGAGGACGAGCCCGTGCCGGTGTATGTTTACGCCGCACTCAAAATTTTACTGACATGACCACCAAGTACGATCAAATACTCACCCGCTTCGACGAGCTGACCACGCAGCTCTCGGATGAAAAAGTCATCCGGGACAACCAGCGCTGGAGAAAACTGGCCAAGGAACGCTCCGACATGGAGGAGCTCGCGGAAACAGCCGGCAAGCTCAAGAAGATCGAGCAGACCATCGCCGACAACAAGTCGGTGATCGCGGCCAACGAGGACCCCGAGCTGGTGGAAATGGCGACGAGCGAAATCGAAGGGCTCGAAGCCGAGCACGCGTCGCTCGACGAGCGTTTCCAGGTTCTGCTGGTTCCACCCGACCCGGCCGACGAGAAGAACACAATCATGGAGCTTCGCGCCGGCACCGGCGGCGAAGAATCCGCGCTCTTTGTCGGCGATCTCTTCCGCATGTACACGCGCTACATCGAGCGCCGGGGCTGGAAGCTGGAGATCCTCTCGAGCAGCGACACCGGCAAGGGTGGGTTCAAGGAAGTCATTCTGCTTGTGAACGGTGCCGGCGCCTATGGCACGCTCAAGTATGAGAGCGGCGTCCATCGTGTGCAGCGTGTCCCGGAAACCGAGGCGAGCGGGCGCATTCACACCTCGGCGGCGTCGGTGGCCGTCATGCCCGAGGCCGATGAAATCGACGTGACGATCAACCAGGAGGATCTGCGCATCGACGTGTATCGCTCGGGTGGCAAGGGCGGCCAGGGCGTCAACACAACCGACAGCGCGGTGCGCATTACGCATCTTCCGAGCGGCCTTGTCGTCACCTGCCAGGACGAGCGTTCGCAGCTGAAAAACCGCAACACCGCCATGAAGGTGCTGCAGACGCGCCTCCTGGACCGTGCCCGCTCCGAGCAGGACGCGAAACTTGCCGCCGAGCGTCGCAGCATGGTGGGCTCGGGCGACCGCAGCGCCAAGATCCGCACCTATAACTTCCCGCAACAGCGCATCACGGACCACCGCATCAATTTCACCACCCACAATCTCAGTGCAGCACTGGACGGCGAAATCGACGAGCTTCTCGACGCGCTGCGCAAGGCGGACGCATTGGAACGCGCGGGGCAGAAATCGGAATAAGCATGAAAGAGCTTCACGCCGGCAATATTCGCGAGCTCCTGCGGCTGGCGGAGCGTGAGCTCGTGGCGGCGCAGGTGCCCAACGCCGCCAACAACGCGGCGTGGATCCTGTGCGAGCTCCTGGGCTGGAAGATGATCGATGTATACGCGCATCATCGCGCGCGACTCTCGGACGATCTGCTCGAGCTGTACTGGGACATGATCGAGCGCCGCGCCAGCCGCGAGCCGCTCCAGTACATCGTCGGCTCGACCGAGTTCATGTCGCTCCCGTTCGAAACCCGTCCCGGCGTGTTCATCCCGCGACCCGAAACCGAAATCCTGGTGGAGAATGCCGACCGCATGCTGCGCGAGCTCCCGCTGCACCAGCCGCTCGCCGCGCTGGACCTGTGCTGTGGAAGCGGCATCATCGGTGTTTCGCTCGCGCACCGGATCGGCAACCTGGATGTGACGGCGGTGGATGTGTCTCCCGACGCCGTCGAGCTGACCGCGCAAAATGCACGCAAGAACGACGTCGCCGCGCGCGTGCGCGTCGTGCAATCAGACGCCTTCCGTTACCTGGAAAAATGGACGGAAGCGGTGACCGCGATTCTCTGCAACCCGCCCTACATCGAAACCGGCGACCTT
This sequence comes from Candidatus Krumholzibacteriia bacterium, assembly GCA_035279765.1. Classification (GTDB taxonomy): domain Bacteria; phylum Krumholzibacteriota; class Krumholzibacteriia; order WVZY01; family JAKEHA01; genus JAKEHA01. The sequence goes on from DATEHD010000019.1 coordinate 21,400, forward strand.
CCGCGGCTGCCGCGCGAAGTGCGCGAGCACGAGCCCATGCTCGCGCTCGATGGTGGCACGGACGGACTCGACTTCTACCGCCGCGTCGTGCCGCTCCTGCGCCCACGGCTTGCGCCCGGCGGCCAGGCGATGTTCGAGATCGGCGACACGCAGGCCG
>DATEHD010000020.1:0-7611 GCA_035279765.1 Candidatus Krumholzibacteriia bacterium
AACAACGCCGGCTTGATGCGGCTCACGGCCGGAATGGTCGGCGGACACACGCGCATGCACGGCCCCAACCCGGTTCAGCCCGGGTCATCGACGTCGCACTGGTCGACGGCGCTGACGCCGAATGAGCTGATGGAGCCGGTATATACCGGCGCCAATCACGAGCCCGGGATGGCCTGGGCCCTCCTCGACGAAATCGGGTGGAATCTGTGCGCGCAGCCTGAGAACGGCTGCAACGCCGCGGTTGTCGATCTGATACCGCCGAACGGCACCATCACCAATCAAATCGGCGAGAGTAACGAGGAACGCGGCGCATACATCACCGCGCTCAAGGACTTCACCGTTTGCTCGCTCGGCGTCGAAGGCGACTTCGTGCCGGGACAGACGCTCACTGCCAATATCTACGCCGCCACCGGCACGGCGCGCGGCGCCTTGCTGGCAACTGGATCGACGACGATCAAGTTCGACGGCAATCGCGTGCACTTCGTTCCGATTTCGTACACGCTGCAGGGGTGCAAGGAATACGACATCGACATCGCATTCCAGACTGCGGATTCGTGGCCATGGTGGGATGAAAACACCATGACGCGGCCGTATGACAACGACGGCGTCATTCGTATTCGTGACGGCGAGCGGTCCGGCAGTGCCATCAACTTTGCGTTGTTGCATTTCCAGGTTCGCGGCAGCACCAACACGGCCGAGCTGCAGAGCAACATGGTGGTGTCGGGCAACGGAGCGGCGACGATCGGCCCCGAGCACGGCGCCTTCATCACGGCGCAGAAGACGGTTTCGCTCTCCAAGCTGGGAGTGAATGTCCAGTTTGTCAGTGCTCCGTCGACGCTGCGAGCGTATGTCTACAACGCCGCGGGCGGCGTGCGCGGCAGCCTGGTGTCTGAAGGCATGGCCACGGTGCCGTCGACGGCGCAACAGGTCATCACGGTGCCCATCAACGCCGTGCTCCTCGAAGGCAAGCAGTACGACATCGGTTTCGACTTCGGAACCAACGCGACGCGCTTCCTCCACATCCAGGCCGTGCCCTGGACGTTCGTTGACTTGTGCCAGGTCGACGGCGAGGAGTTGGCCGGCGTGCTGCTGGCCGGCGGCCAGCAGATCCCCAATTTCGAGATCAAGTACTCCAACGGCCCGGGACTGAATCCGATCGACATTGTTGAGCCCTTCCTGGGTCCGCCGTCCGCAACCAGCACCTTTAGCACGGCGTTTGGCAAGTACGTCACGGCGCTCCACGACCAGGAGCTGACCAATATCGGGTTCTATGCTGACTTCCAGCCGGGCGGAACGCTCGTTGCCAACGTCTATGCAGCAACGGGAACGGCGCGAGGGGCTCTGCTGGCGACGGGCACGATCACGACGGGACCCGCCGGCATCCGCTGGCACGACATTCCCGTGTCCGCCACGCTCGCCAACGGGCAGAATTACGACCTGGAGGTCAACTGGACCGGGGCGGTAACGAACTCGTTCCCGTACTGGCTCGGTGTCGGCTCGCAACCGTACAACGCGTTCGGCCAGCTGACCGTGATCATCGGAGAATTCGGCGGTACGCCTGATCCGAACAAGGAGTGCGCCGAATTCCGTGTGAACACGTGCCGCACCGGCAATCTCACCGATGCGGGACCGGCACTAACGCCAAAGTTTGCACTGCACGGGGCATTCCCGAATCCGTTCTCCGGATCGACGACCATCGGGTATGAGCTCGACGAGGCCGCCACGGTCTCGTTGCAGGTGTACGACGTGGCCGGCCGCAAGGTGGCGGATGTCATGAAATCGAAGGTGATGCCGAAAGGTCCGGGACAGGTTACCTTCCAGCCGGAAAACCTGGCCTCGGGTGTCTACTTCGTGAAGTTGTCGACGCCGACCAAGAGCCTGACGCGCAAGATCACGATCGTGCGGTAGTTAAGCACCCGTGCTTGCACGGCAATGCTGAAAATAAAAACGGGGCCTTCGCGAGAAGGCCCCGTTTTTTGTGGCGTTGCCGAACGGCGTCGCGGCTACTTGAGACTCACGATGTGATCGAGCGAATCGCTGGTCCAGTTGAGGACCGTCTCGATGCCCGGTACCGCGCCGCTCGGTCCCAGGCCGAGCCAGATTACCGCAAGCACCGAGATGATCAACACGGTGCGCACGCCCCAGTCGTCGAACACGGGCGCCGGATTGGGCGACGAGGGCCGGAAGTACATGTACACCACGACACGCAGATAGTAATAGAGCGACAGCGCACTGTTGAGCACGCCCACCACCGCCAGCCACGTGAGCCCGTGCTCGATGGCGGCGTTGAAGATGTAGTACTTGCCGAAGAAGCCCGCGGTGGGCGGAATGCCCGCCATGGCGAACATGAACACTGCCATCGCCAGGCCGATCATCGGGCGGCGCAGACCCAGCCCGGAGAGATCTTCCAGCTCGAGCCCGCGCGAATCGCCGCGATTCTCGAGCGCGCACACCAGCGCAAACGCGCCCGTGGTCATGAACGCGTACACGAGCAGGTAGTACATGATGCTCGACGCCGCGCGCGTATTCTCGAGCGAGAGCGCCGCCATCCCGACCAGGATGTATCCCGCGTGCGCGATGCTCGAGTACGCCAGCATGCGCTTTACGTTGCGCTGCACCAGCGCCACGATATTGCCCAGGGTCATGGTCGCCACGGCGAGCACAACCACGATTCCCACCCAGTCCGAGCGCGCCGGGAAAAACGCCATGTAGAACAGGCGCAGGAACGCGGCGAACGACGCCGCCTTCACCGCTCCCGCCATGAAGCCCGTCACCGGCGACGGCGCGCCCTGGTAGACGTCCGGCACCCACATGTGGAACGGCACGGCGGAGACCTTGAACACGAAGCCCACCAGGATCAGCGCGATGGCGAACAGGAACGGCGCCTGGCGGAAGTACTCGTGGTCGATGGCCGCGATCACGATGCCCTTGAAATTGAGCGTCCCGCACAGCCCGTACACGAGCGACATGCCGTAGAGAAAGAACGCGATCGCGAAGGCGCCGAGCAGGAAATATTTCATCGCCGCTTCGTTGGCCAGAAAGTCGCGGCGCCGGAAGCCGATCATCACGTACAGCGCAAGGCTCATGAGCTCGATGCCGAGGAACACGCTCATGAGGTCGTAGGCGGTGACGAGAACGAACATGCCGGCGGTGGAGAGCAGGAGCAGCGCGTAGTACTCACCGCGCATGAGATCGAAGCGGCGCAGGTAGCCATCCGAGACGAGGATGGTGGCGAGCGACGCGATGACGCACAGCGCCGTGAAGAACAGCGCAAAATGGTCGACGATGAGCATGCCGCCCAGGATCGGACCGGCCGGGCTGGCCCAGGCGCGGACGATGGTGCCCAGGGTGAGAACCTGCACGAGACCCGCAAATACGCTCTGGGCGCGCGCCGTTTTGGGCGAAGCTGCGCTCCACGCCAGCAGAATCAGCGCCCCGCCGACAAGCAAAAAGAGCGGCAGAAGTTGAGCCGCAATCTCCGGTGAGAACATCATCAGGGTCTTGTCACCGGCTCTTCCGCCTGCTTGAGCGCAGCTTGCGGCGCTGTCGCGCCGCCATTCATGGACTCCCGTGTCTCGGTCATCTGGTTCACGAACTGCGCCACCGACGGCTCGATGCGCTCGACGAAGGGCTTCGAGTACACGCCCATCCAGAAGATCATCACGATCAGCGGAATGAAGACGAGCACTTCGCGCAAATTGAGATCCTTGAGCTTGGCGTTCTTCTCGTTGGTCACTTCACCGAAGAACACGCGCTGGTACATCCACAGCATGTAGATGGCGCCCAGCACCACACCGCTGGCGGCGAACACGCCCCACCACACGTGGGCCTGGAAGGCGCCCACCAGGATGAGGAACTCGTGCACGAAGCCGTTGAGGGGCGGCAAGCCGATGGACGACAGCGCCACGATCATGAAGATGGTCGCATAGACGGGCATCACCTTGGTGAGGCCGCCGTATTCCGAGATCAGACGCGTATGCCGGCGCTCGTAGATGACACCGACCAGGAGGAAGAGCGCGCCCGTCGAGATGCCATGGTTGATCATGCCCAGGATGGCGCCTTCCACGGCGTGCGTGTTGAGCGCAAACAGGCCCAGCATCACGAATCCCAGGTGCGACACCGAGGAGTACGCGACGAGCTTCTTCACGTCCTGCTGCACCATGGCCACCAGCGCGCCATAGATGATGCCGATGATGGCAATGGTCGCGATGAGCGGGAGTGCGCGCAGCGCCGCCTCCGGGAACATGGGCATGGCGAAGCGGATGAAGCCGTACGTGCCCATCTTGAGCAGCACGCCGGCCAGGATCACCGAGCCGGGCGTGGGCGCCTCGACGTGGGCGTCGGGGAGCCACGTGTGGAACGGGAACATCGGTACTTTGATCGCGAAGGCCAGCGCGAAGGCGAGGAACAACAGCCACTGCTGCGGGCCGGAGAGCACGGTATCGATCAGCACCGGGTAATCGAAGCTCAGCGTGCCTGTCTGCGCCTTGTGGACGTGCACCACGTACAGGATGGCGACGAGCATGAGCAGCGAGCCGATCATCGTATAGATGAAGAATTTCACGGTGGCGTAGACGCGCCGCTCACCGCCCCACATCCCGATCATGAAGTACATCGGGATCAGCATCGCTTCCCAGAACACGTAGAACAGGAACATGTCGAGCGCCACGAAGGCCCCGATCATCGCCGTCTCGAGCAGCAGCATGCAGATGAAGAACTCCTTCACGCGATCTTCGATGCTGTTGAAACACCCGAGCACTGTAATGGGCGTGAGGAACGTGACCAGCATCACCAGGAAGAGCGAGATACCGTCGATGCCGAGGTGGTACGAGATGCCGAGCGATGGCAGCCACGCCTTGCTCACAGTCATCTGCATGCCGGGCATGACTGCAAACTCGCGCACGAGCCCGAGCGACACCACAAACACCGCGGCGGTGGCAAAGAATGCGAACCAGCGGATGGCGCGGTGCGCGCGTGACGGCATGAACGACACCATCACGGCGGCCAGGAGCGGCAGGAATGTGATGCGACTGAGAATGTCCACGTTATCTCGCCAGGTGGTACATCAGGTAGAGAAACCCGACCAGCATGAAGAACGCATAGGTGCGCACAACGCCGGATTGCGCGAGGCGCGTTACCGCGCCGATGAGCCGCGCAAAAATGCCGACTCCGTTCACGATGCCTTCGATGATGCCGGCATCGATGAACTTGAACATGAAGTTGTCGGCCAGCGCATAGCCGGGGCGCACGATGGTGCGCTCGTACAGCTCGTCGACGTAGTACTTGTTGGCGACAAGCGTGTAGAGCCCGCCCAGGCGCGCGGTCACCGCCGCGGGCAACCCGGGCTTCGTGATGTAGAACACGCGCGCCAGCAGAATGCCGCTCGCCGCCACCACCACCGACAGCAGCATCAACAACAGCTCAATGGACGAGTGGCCCGCTTCCGCCTCGGCGAGAACGGTGCCGTGCACGGCGGGCGCGATCGTATTCACGCCTACGCCGATGTCGTGCGCGCCGATCTTGCCTTCAAATACAGGCTCGAGCCAGTGATGAAACGTGTTGGGGCCATGGAGCACCGATGGCACGCTGAGGAAACCGACGAGCACAGCGCCCGCCGCCAGGATGACGAGCGGCACGGTCATGGCCGGCGGTGATTCGTGCAGGTGGTGCCTGGCTTCGTGTGACACACGGTCGGTGCCATGGAAGGTGAGGAACACCGCGCGGAACATGTAGAACGCCGTCATCCACGCGGCGGCAAGCGCCACCACGTACAAAACGGGCCCGAGCCACGCGGGCTCGAAGTGCGCGCTGAAGGCACTCCACAGGATTTCATCCTTGGAGAAAAACCCGGCCAACGGCGGAATGCCTGAAATGGCCAAAGCGGATATAACGAAGGTGCCCCACGTGATCTTCATGTGCTTCGAGAGCTGCCCCATCTTGAACATGTCCTGCTCGCCGGAGAGCCCGTGGATCACGGAGCCGGCGCCGAGGAAGAGGCAGGCCTTGAAGAACGCGTGCGTGAGCAGGTGGAAGACGCCGGCGGCATACGCGCCGCAGCCCACCGCCAGGAACATGTAGCCGAGCTGGCTCACCGTGGAATACGCGAGCACCTTCTTGATGTCGCGCTGCGCAAATCCGATGGTCGCCGCGAAGATTGCCGTGGCCGCGCCCACCGTCGCCACCACCGCGTTCGCCATGGGAGCGAGCTCATAGAGGAAGTGGAGGCGCGCGATCATGTACACGCCCGCCGTCACCATGGTGGCGGCGTGGATCAGCGCGGACACCGGCGTCGGACCGGCCATGGCGTCGGGCAGCCAGACGTAGAGCGGAATCTGCGCCGACTTGCCGCACGCGCCCACAAAGAGCAGGAGGCAGGCGGCCGTCGCCACTTTGGACATGGCGTCGGCGTGCACGATGCTCATGTCGCGCAGCACCGGAATGTCGAGCGTCGGATGACCGAGGCTCTTCGCCGCCATGAACAGGATGAACATCCCGATCAGGAACGCGAAGTCGCCCACGCGGTTCACAATGAACGCCTTTTTCCCCGCCCCCGCGTTGGCGATGTCCTTGTACCAGAACCCGATCAGGAGGTACGAGCACAGGCCCACACCCTCCCAGCCGACGAACAGGAGCGGGAGGCTCTTCGCCATCACCAGCGTGAGCATCGAGAACATGAACAGGTTGAGATAGGCGAAGAAGCGCGCGAAGCCGCGGTCGCCGTGCATGTAGGAGGTCGAATAGATGTGAATGAGCGAGCCGATGCCGGTAACAACGAGCAGCATCGTCATGGTCAGCGCGTCGATCCAATAGGAGACGTCGACGCGGACGTCTCCGGCGGCAATCCAGGTGAAAACGGTCTGCTGGAAGACGCGGTCGTCGGGCGCCAGGTGCTTCATGGCGAGCCACAGCTGCACCACCACGGCGAACGAAACCAGCGGCGCCGCGCACCCGATCAGGGAAATGAGCTTTTCATTCGGACCCTTCTCCCGGCTCGCATGGGCGAGGGCGAGAAGTCCGTTCAAGGTAGCGCCGACGAGGGGCGCTAAGGGAATCAGCCAGAGCAGGTTATGCATGTGAAAGATGCGGAGCCGCTACGATATCCCGGCTCCGCAGACCTGTCAAGTGAAGGTGTTCTCTAGGGGCTCCGAGCCCCGCCTAACGCCGCCCGCGTCCGCCGCCACCCCGACTCCCGCCACGGGAGCCACCCGAGCGCTGATAGCTCTGCGAGCGCTGGTTGGAGCGCTCGCGCGCCTGGTACTGCTGGTTGAGGTCGTTGGTGCTGGGCCGCGGCTGCTGGGAGGCCGACGGGCGTTGCGCCGGTTGCTGCGAGGCCGAGGGCCGCTGCGTCGCCTTGTTGCCATTGTTCTGCCAGTTGCCCTTGCTGTCGCGGCTCTGCCAGTTGCCGTTGTTGTTGCGGTACACGTTGCCGTTGCGATCCGCGTACACATTGTTGGGTTGCTTCGAGGGTTTCACGCGCGAGCCGTTGGCGGGCATCTGCGCGGGGCGCGCCGTCGACTTCACGCCCTGGCGGTTCTGGTAGTTGTTGCGCGAATACTGGGCGGGACGATTGCCCTGGTTCTTTCCCGCGACGTACCCGGCGCCGAAACCGTG
>DATEHD010000021.1:0-8797 GCA_035279765.1 Candidatus Krumholzibacteriia bacterium
AGCCGCCTCGCCATCGACCTGGTCGCCACGAACGAGGGCGAGCTGCGCGTCATGGTGGGGGAGCGCGACGTCAGCACCGAGATCCGCTCGCCGGAGATTACCGCCGGTGTCTCCGCGGTGAGCGCCCATCCGTCCGTCCGCGCCGCCATGGTGAGACGCCAGCGACAGCTGGCGAAAAACGGTGGAGTCATACTGGAAGGACGGGACATTGGAAGCGTCGTTCTCCCGTGGGCCGACGTGAAGATCTACCTCGATGCTTCTCTGCCCGTACGCGCGCAAAGGCGATACGCCGAAATGACACGCGCGGGTGTTGCGACGACTGTGGAAGACGTCGAGCGCGATCTGGTGCGCCGCGACACGCTGGATTCATCGCGCGAGGCAAGTCCGCTCGTGTGCCCGGTGGGCGCGTGGGTGGTGGACACGAGCAACGTGACGATCGAGCAGCAGGTGCAGCGCGTGCTGGATTTGGCGGAAGAAGCGGCGCGCGAGCGCAGCGAGGCGGGCCGGCCCCAGCGCAAACGTTTCATATATCGCTCTATCTGCGCCGTCGTGGCGGTGCTCTATCACGTCGTCTTCGGCATGCGCGTGAAGCGGATCCTGCGTCCCGAACCCGGCCAGCACTACCTCTTCGCGAGCAATCACCGCGCCTACAGCGATCCGCCGGCGGTGAGCTGCCGGCTCCCGCGCGAAGTGCACTTCGTGGCCAAGGACTCGCTGTTCAAGGTGCCGGTGCTGGGTCGCCTGATTCGCTATCTCAATTCGTTCCCGATCCGGCGCGAAATGTTCGACAGGGAGGCCATGGCGCACGCCGTCGAGGTGCTCAAGCGCGGCGAATGCGTCCTCATCTTCCCCGAGGGCGGGCGCATCCGCGGCCGCGAATTCGGCACGGCCCGCAGCGGCGTCGGCTACCTGGCCATCCAGACCGGCGCTCCGGTGGTTCCTTGTTTCGTGGAGGGCACCAACCACCTCCACCTCTGCCTGTTCCGTCTGAAGCGCTTCCGTGTCATCCAGGGTCGTCCCATCCGCATTCCACGTGCGCTTGCCGAAGAATACCGTCGGCAGGACGACAAGGCGCTGTATCGACGCCACTCCGAGATGGTGATGGCCGCCATTCGAGCCCTCAAGGACGGGGCGCCCTGACGGGCTCATCTCGCGTGTGATTTGGGGGTTGCAACCCCGCCTGCGAAAAGCTATTATGCCCGAACCCCCTTTTTTGGACTTAATACCTTTGTCCACACTTAGTCTGGAGGCGATACGGTTTGATGTTCGACGCTAGTAGCGGGTCATCCCGCAGTGAGCAGACCAGTACGAAGGGAGGTGCAGGTCTGCGCTCACCGGCGTACGCGCTCTTCGAGACGCTCGACACGGAAGCGGCCGCTATCGAGGCCACCGGTCGCGCAGCCGGAGCCACGCTGGCTCCCGGCTACGAAGCCACGATTCAGACTTTCGAAGAAGGTCAAATCGTGCGTGGCACGGTCACGGGCATTCGCGAGAATGAAGTGATCGTCGATGTCGGCTTCAAGAGCGAAGGAACCATTCCACTCCAGGAGTTTCGCAGCGTCGACAATCTCGCCGTTGGCGACCAGTTCGACGTTTATCTCGAGAAGCTCGAGAACCAGGAAGGTCTCGTTGTTCTCTCCAAGGAGAAGGCGGACTTCTTCAAGGTGTGGGGTCAGATCAAGGACGCCCACGACAACAACCAGATCGTCCAGGGTCGCGTGAAGCGGCGTATCAAGGGCGGCCTCGTCGTCGATCTTCTCGGCGTCGATGCGTTCCTGCCCGGTTCGCAGATCGCACTTCGCCAGGTTCCCAATCTCGACGATCTGATCAATCAGACGCTCGATTTCAAGATCATCAAGATCAACAAGCGCCGCCGCAACATCGTGGTGTCGCGCCGCGTCGTGCTCGAGGAGAAGCGTGAGGAGCTCAAGAAGGGCCTCATGGGCGAGCTCGAGCCGGGCCAGGTTCGCGAAGGCATTGTCAAAAACATCACCGATTTCGGCGCCTTCGTCGATCTCGGCGGCGTCGACGGCCTCCTGCACCTGACCGACATGACGTGGGGCCGCGTGGGACATCCGTCCGACGTGGTGCAGATCGGCCAGAAGGTCAATGTGAAGGTGCTCGACTTCGACCGCGAGAAGGAAAAGATCTCGCTCGGCCTGAAGCAGCTCACGCCGCATCCCTGGGAGGGCGTCAACGAGCGCTACCCGGTCGGCGCGCGCATCAAGGGCCGCGTGGTGAGCATCACCGACTACGGCGCGTTCATCGAGCTCGAGAAGGGCGTCGAGGGTCTCATTCACATTTCCGAAATGTCGTGGACCAAGCACGTGAAGCATCCGTCCAAGATCCTTTCCGTGGGTCAGGACGTGGAAGCGGTCGTGCTCAAGGTCGACAAGGAAAGCCAGAAGATCTCGCTGGGCCTGAAGCAGACGGAGCCCGATCCGTGGACCACGATCGAGCGCCGCTATCCGCCCGGCACGCGTCTCAAGGGAATCGTGCGCAACCTGACCAACTTCGGCGCCTTCGTCGAGATCGAAGAAGGCATCGACGGCCTGCTTCACATCTCCGACATGTCGTGGGCCAAGCGGGTGCGCCACCCGAGCGAAGTCGTCAAGAAGGGCGACCTCGTCGACGTGGTCGTGCTGGAGATCAGCCAGGACAAGAAGCGCATCTCGCTCGGCATGAAGCAGCTCACGGAGAACCCGTGGGAGCGCCTTGCGGTTGAGTTCGCGCCCGACACCGACGTGACGGGCAAGATCACGCGCATCCTGGACCGCGGCGCCGTGGTGGAGATCCGCCACGATGTCGAGGGCTTCGTTCCCGTCGGCCAGATGGGAATGGACGACATCCAGCACCCGGAACAGTACTTCGTCGTGGGCGAGGAGATTCCGCTCCGCGTGATCAAGGTTGATCCCAAGAACAAGCGCATCGTGCTTTCAGTGACCGCGTATCTCAAGACGCGCGGCGAAGACGAGGTGCGCACGTTCATGGACAAGCATCCCAAGAAGGACATCGTGATCCCGGTTTCGACCGGCGAGACCGACGATGTGGATGCGGACCTGATTGCGGGCGCGGAAGAAGCTCTGGAAAGCTAGAGTCGGCTTCCGACAGTGTCTCAGAAAGGGGCTGGTCGCTTGACCGGCCCCTTTTCTTTTTGAGGATGTGGGCCTCGCTGTCGCTCGGCTATCATGGCCCGCAGGTCAGCAATACCCGAGTAGCAAGGAGGCGGCCGTCGTGTGGTTCATCCGGTCCCTGGTCATCATGGTGGGAGTGATTGCGTTTCTCTGGCTCGGCATGGAGAACGCCGGACAGTCGGTCGATTTCACCTTCTTTACCCGGCGCTACCCGGGGCTCAGCCTCGACTTTCTCATGCTGCTCGTGTTTGTGAGCGGGATGATTTTCTCGTTCTTTATCTCGGTGGTAAACGAGATGAATCTGCGCCGCCAGCTTTCGCAGGCGAAGCGCGAGGTGGCGCGCGTCAATCGCGAGGCGGCTTCGCTCCGGAGCCTGCCGCTGGACGACATCGACATCACGGCGGGGAAGAGCTGATCGATAACGAACCATGGGCAATTCACCGGCCATTCTCTTTCTCGCCGGCGCGGTGGGCGCACTGTTCGCGCTCGCCCTGGCCTGGATGTTGCGCGGCCGCCACGCGCGCCCCATGGAGCGCGTGAGCGAACCGTACGCGGAAGCGCTGCGCATGCTCGCCGACGGCAGGCGCGACGATGCGTTTGTGAAGCTGCAGCAGGCGGTCATGGCGGGCACGGCGCCGGCCGACGCCTACGTCCGCATCGGACGCATGCTGCGCGAACGCGGCGACGCCTCGCGCGCCCTGCACGTGCACCGGAGCCTCACCGTGAAATCGGATCTCACGCATCGTGAGCGCGTGGACATCAACGCCAATGTGGCCGAAGATCTGCTGGCACTCGCGCAGCCCGAGCGCGCGCTCCGGACCATCGAGGCGGCCATGCGCGACCTGGGCGACCGCGATCCGGCGCTCCTCGCCATCGGCATGCGCGCGACCCATGCGCTGGGCCGCTCCGAGGAGACGTACGAGTATTTGAAAGAACTGCGCAAAGGCGAAGGCGTGGGCGAGCGCGAGATGGCGCTCTACCTGGTGAGCATTGCCGAGACGGAGATTGCGCGCGGACGCACACGCGACGCGCGACGCACGCTCTCGCGCGCACTTCGCCACGACGGCGACTGCGGCCCGGCGCTCCTGGCACTGGGCGGCCTCGAAGAGAGCGCGGGCGATACCGACAGCGCCATCCGCCACTGGCGCAACGCGGCACGCGTGTCGCCGGAGCTCGCGCCGGCGGCGATGGCGAGCCTGGAGCGCGTCATGTACCAGCGCGGCACGTTCAATGAGATTGAGACCGTGTATCGTGAGGTGTTCGACGCGCGTCCGCAGGATGAGCGCGCGGCGGTGGCGCTGGCGTCGTTCTACAGGAAGCAGGGGCGCGCGGAAGCGGCCATTGCGCTGCTCGACGAGCACCTGCACGCCAATCCTGACTCGACCGCCGGAACCGTGATGTTGACTGGCCTGCACGCGCTGCGCGGCGATGAAGACGAGCTCGAGCGCATCGTCGATCGCAGCGACAGGCTTCTGCGCCAGCCGTCGCATTTTCGCTGCACGTGCGGCCGCGAATCCGAACTGATGCGCTGGCATTGCCCGGAGTGCAACCGATTTGACTCGTTCTCACGCAATTCGCATTAGCGCCGCGGGCGCGGTGCTGGCGGTGTGCGCCCTCGTGGCCGCATCGCTCGCGCGCGAAGACGCCGGCGATCTCATCAAGCGCGGCAAGCACGCGCTCGATGATGGCCATGTGGCGGAGGCGGAATCGAGCTTTGCGCGCGCTGCGGCCATCGCCAGCGGCGATGACCGCTCCGAAGCGCTGTTCCTGCGTGCGGGGATAACGCGCGCCGGTGCCGAAGCCGAGGCGCTCTACAGCCGAATTGTTGATTCGGACCCGGATGGCGATTTCACCGCGCGCGCGGTCTTGGAGCTGGCCAAGATTCAATTCGCGACCGGCCGTTACGAAGGAGCATACGCGACCTTGCACGAGCACAATGCCTGCGACCACTCTGAAGAGGCCTGTCTTTTCGAGGGCATGGCGGCCGTGATGCTGCACCACTATGATGACGCCATGGCACCCTTGCAGCACGTGAAGAAAGGCCGGGCCAAGATCTGGGCGGCGCTCTCGCTGGCCGAAGCTACCGACGGCAACGGCCAGCACGACGCGGCCTGTTCGCAATATGACGCGCTGGCCCGTGCGCGCGTGAGCCCGGCGGCGTGGTATCGACACGCGGAGTGCCTGGAGAAGGCGGGGATCAAGGACGAGGCCACAAAGGAATATGCAGCACTCGCGGAGGCTTTTCCTCTGACTCCGGAAGCGGTTCGTGCGGCCGAGAAACAGGCGCCGCCCCCGGTGCCGTCGCCGGAGCCTGTCACAACAGCGGCGCCCGCCAATCAGGATGAAAAGCCGCGCGGCGCCGGCTACACGCTCCAGTTCGGTTCGTTCGGCGAGCGCGCCAACGCGATCAAGCTGGCGGCCGACATCAAGAAGCTGTATCCGGCCGTGCGCATCGACAGCGAGCTTGTGAACTACAAGGAAGTGTTCCGCGTGCGCTACGGGTACTATTCCACCCGTGATACCGCACAGCAGGCCGGAGATCAGATCTCGAAAGCTCTCGGCGGCGAGTCCTACACAATCATGCCCATTCCAGCGAGCCCATGAGCGATACCTCACCGCTGATGTCGCAGTATCGCGACATCAAGAAACAATATCCCGACTCGGTCCTGTTGTTTCGCGTGGGCGATTTCTACGAGACGTTCTACGAGGACGCCATCGACATCGCCTCGATCCTCAACATCACGCTCACCTCGCGCGACAAGAACAAGGCGGTTCCGGTGCCGCTGGCAGGCGTTCCGTTTCATGCCGCAGAAGGGTACATCGGGCGGCTGCTGGCGGCGGGGCGCAAGGTGGCGATCTGCGAACAGACCGAGGACCCGGCGCTGGCCAAAGGCCTGGTAAAGCGCGATGTCGTCGAAGTGCTCACACCGGGCACGGCCCTCAACGCACAGCTGGTTGCCGATCCCGACAACAACTACTGCGCTGCGGTACACGCCAACGGCGACGGCCGCGTGGCGGTGGCGTTGATCGACGTCGGAACCGGCGAGTGTGTGAGCGGAGAGGCGCCGGCCGATTCGTTTCTGCACCTGGTGCAGGGGAAGCGTGTGCGTGAGTTGGTGATATCCAACCAAATGGACCCGGCCTTGCGCGCGCTGCTCTCCGAACACCTCGAGCTGCCGTTCATCACAGAGATTGATGAATCCGAATTTGCGTCCGCGACTGCTGACGATGTCTTCAAGAACCAGTTTGGTGCTTCAACGGAGAGCGCCGCCGGTTCACTTGCAGCCACGGAGAGAGTGGTTGCGGCGGCGCTTATTTCACATTGCATGAGGTTGCGAGGGGCGCGGTTATCCCAGGTGGTGCGCATCGAGCGTACCGCCGACGCTCCCTTCATGCTCCTCGACGAGGAGACCATCGGCAACCTGGAACTGTTCGACGCGCTGCGCGGCGGCCGCAACGACGCCACCGTGCTGCGCATCCTCGATCGCACGCGCACGCCGATGGGGAACCGCGAGCTGCGTCACTGGATGCAAAAGCCCTTGTGCGATGTCGCAGCCATCGATGCGCGGCTGGATGCGGTGGCGCGCGTGTATTCCGATGCGACGCTGGCTGAGACGCTTGTGCGCGAGCTGGGAGGCGTGGCGGACATCCAGCGCATCGCCGCGCGCATTGGTGCGCGCAAGGCCATCCCGCGTGAATTGCACGCGCTGCGCGAGTCATTGGCGCACGTGCCCGCGCTCAAGGACGCAGCGCGCGGGGCGGGGGTGGCGTTTTTCGCAGCCGCCGCGGAAGCTCTCGGTGACCATCGAGAAACATGTGAAATGATCGAACGGGCCATTGTGCCCGAGCCACCCTCCCATCTGCGCGACGGGGGTGTCATCCGCCGCGGCTATGACAGTGACCTCGACACGCTGATCGATGAGAGCGAAGACGCCAAGCGCTGGATCGCCGGGCTGGAGGCGCAGGAGCGCGCGCAGACGGGCATCGCGTCGCTCAAGGTGGGTTACAACAAGGTCTTCGGCTACTTCATCGAGGTCTCGAACGCCCACAAAGGCGCGATTCCAGCGCACTACGTGGCCAAGCAGTCGCTGGTCAATGCGCAGCGCTACTTCACGCCCGAGCTCAAGGACAAGGAAGACCTCATCCTGCACACCGAGGAGCGGCGCGTACGCGAAGAAAATCGCGTCTACGACGCGCTGTGTGCGGCCATCACGGCGCGCGCCGAAGCGATCCAGCGTGCCGCCGGCGCCATCGCGCGCATGGATGCGGCGCAGTCGCTCGCCATGGTGGCGCGCACGCACGGTTATCGCCGCCCGATTGTCGATGAATCGATGACGCTGGAAATCGTGGGCGGCCGGCACGCGGTGCTGGAGCGCGTGGTGACCGAACCGTTTGTCGCCAATGACCTCCAGCTCGACCCGGAGCGCCGCCAGTTCGGGCTCATCACCGGACCCAACATGTCGGGCAAGAGCACGTTTCTGCGCCAGACAGCGCTCATCGTGCTGATGGCCCAGATGGGATCCTTTGTGCCGGCCGAGCGCGCGCGCATCGGGATCGTCGACCGCATCTTCACGCGCGTGGGGGCCAGCGATCGTCTCTCCCGCGGTGAATCGACATTTCTTGTCGAGATGAACGAGACGGCGAACATCCTTCACCACATGACGGACCGCTCGCTGGTGATTCTCGACGAAGTGGGCCGCGGCACGTCCACCTACGACGGCCTTGCCATTGCCTGGGCCGTGACGGAGTACCTGCTGCAGGGCGTTGTCGCGCGTCCGCGCGCTCTCTTCGCCACCCACTTCCATGAGCTCACGCAGCTCAAGAGCACGTACCCGCGCCTCGTGAATCTCAAGATCGCCATCCGCGAGTGGGAAGGCGGCATCGTGTTCCTGCGCAAGATCGTCCCCGGCACCAGCGACCGCTCGTTCGGCATTCACGCGGCCAAAGTCGCGGGGCTGCCCGCGCTTGTCATCAAGCGCGCGGAAGAGATCCTGCAATCGCTCGAGCTGCGCCGCGACCTGGTGGCGAAGGGACTGGAACCCGCCGACCGGCGGGACCAGATGAATCTCTTCGTATCCGATTCAGCACCGGGGGCAGATGACGAATTGCGGGCTGCTCTCAACGAGTTCGATCCCGACGCATCCACGCCGCTGCAGGCTCTCCAGTTTCTCCAGGACTTGAAACAACGCCTCAAGTAGGCACGAACTTCCCACCGCAACCGACCGCAACTCGCCACGATGCGCCACCGTGGTCCGCGATTTGCTCATCTTGCGACGACCACCATGCCCGGGCCCGGGCGTGGCGCGCAGTATTACTCGAAGCAGACCTTATAACCATATGGTATCAAAGCGTCTAAAGATCGGTATCCTCGGTGGTTTCGAGGCCGACCTTTTCGTCCTCGCGGAGCTCCACAAGCTGCGCGATGTCGAGATCGCATTCGTGTACGACAGGAATCCGGCCGCTGTGGCGGTGGAGATCGCCGAAATCATGGGGATCCCGGCGCTGGCGGACCCGGCCTCAATCGCGGCACACCTGCCTCTCGACAGCGCCGTGGTGGAGGATCGCGAGATCTTCGCGGACGAGATTGCGGCCCTGGAAGGCGTTGAGCTTCTGACCCATGCGCAGGCGCTCGAGCGTCTCGCGCATCAGCCGCCGGAACGTGC
>DATEHD010000022.1:0-2897 GCA_035279765.1 Candidatus Krumholzibacteriia bacterium
GTGTTCATGTTTTCCCCTGGTACTTGGGGCGCCTAGTGCGCGTCCAGCCAGTTGGCACCCATTCCGGTTTCAACCTTGAGCGGCACGCTCAGTTTCATCGCACCCTCCATGCACGAGCGCACCAGTTCGGTGGCTTCGGCCAGCTCGTTCTTCGGCACATCGAAGAGAAGCTCGTCGTGCACGGTGAGGATCATGCGCGTGGCGAGACCGCGCCGCGTGATCTCGCGGTCGGCCGCAACCATGGCGATCTTCATGATGTCGGCCGCGGTTCCCTGCACCGGCGTGTTCACGGCGATGCGTTCCGAGAATGCGCGCGCGCCGGGGTTGGAGCTGTCGATGTCCGGCAGCCGGCGCATGCGCCCGAGCAGCGTCGCCACCGACCGGTCACGCCGCGCCGCGGCAATCGTGGCATCGATGAAACGCTTCACTCCCGGGTAGGATCGAAAATAGTCCTCGATGAAGCGGCGTGCTTCGTCGGTCTCGATATCGAGCGCCTGCGCCAGCCCGCGCGCTCCCATTCCGTACACGATGCCGAAGTTGACCACCTTGGCGCGGTCGCGCATCTCCCCCGACACCGCGTCCTCCGCCACTCCCATCACCTTGGCCGCGGTCCGGCGGTGTACGTCGGCATCGTCGAGAAAGGCGCGCACAAGCCCCTCGTCGCCGGAAAGGTGCGCGAGAATGCGAAGCTCGATCTGCGAATAGTCGGCATCGAGCAGCACCCAGTCCTCCCCACGTGCCACGAACGCGCGCCGGATCTCGCGTCCTTCCGCGGTGCGAATGGGAATGTTCTGCAGGTTGGGCTCCGAGCTGGAAAGCCGTCCGGTAGTGGCCACGGCCTGGTTGTACGACGTGTGCACGCGGCCGGTCTCAGGATGAACCAGTCGCGGCAGGGCGTCGACGTAAGTGCTCTTGAGCTTGGTGAGCTGGCGCCACTCGAGGAGCAGCGACACGACGGGATGCTGGCCGGAGAGACCCTCCAGCACGTCGGCGTCGGTGGAGAAGCCGGTCTTGGTGCGCCGCGACGGCTGCAGCTTGAGCTTGTCGAAGAGCACTTCGCGCAGCTTCTGGGTGGAGCCCAGCGTGAAGCGCTCGCCGGCTTCGCGATAAATCGATTCTTCCAACGCGCCGATGCGATCGGAATAGCCGCGCGACAGCGCGGCCAGAAAGCTCGCGTCGACTCTGACTCCCACCATCTCCATACGCGCCAGAACATCCGAAAGGGGCATTTCAACGTCATGAAAGAGCTGGCTGACCTCCGACGCTTCGATCAACGACGCAAAGACCTCCTTCACGCGCAGGGTGTAGTCCGCATCTTCGCACGAATACTCGGTGACGCGCGTCAGGGGCACGCGGCGGATGTCCTTCGTGCGCGCGCGCGGGTCGAAAAGCGCCTCGAACGGGATCATGGTGTGCGCGCACACTTCGAGCGCCAGCGCGTCGAGCCCGTGGCTGCGTCGCGCCGGGTCCAGGCAGTACGACGCGATCATGGTGTCGAATGCAATCCCTGAGAGCGGCATGCCCGCGCGCGCCAGTACGATGCCGTCGTACTTGATGTGCTGCCCCGTTTTCTGCGGGCGCGCGGCCGCAAATACCGGCGCCAGCGCGTCGCGCACCACCTCGAGCGGAAGACCGGGCGCGCGCGCCGCGGGCAACAGCCCGGGCGTTTCATCCTGGATGGCGCTGGTCACGGGGATGTAATAGGCCTGTCCCGGGGCCACCGCCACCGCAATGCCGGCCAGCACGGCGCGCATGGGGTCGAGGCCCGACGTCTCGGTATCGACGGCGATCTCTGCGAGAGTGGCGAGATGGAGGGCCAAGTCGCGAAGCGATTGCTCATCCGTAACACTGGTATAGTGCGTGGGAACGATGACCGCGGTGCTCGTGGCCGGCCGGGTTGCGGGCGCGGTGACACGCGGCGGTTCAGGTTGATTGCGATTGCGCCCGCCATAAAGCTGGTCGCGCAAACGCCGGAACTCGAGATCGACGAGGAGCTGTTCGAGCTCGGGGGTGCGATAGTCGGGACGCGCAAGCTGTTCGAGCGTCACATCGAGCGGCACATCGTCGCGCAGCCGCACGAGGTCGCGCGAGTGCAGCGCGTCCTCGCGCCCTTCCACGAGGCGCTTCTTGATGCCCGCTTTCTCGATTTCATCCACGCGTTGGTAGATCGCGTCGAGCGAGCCGAAGCGCGCGAGCAATTCCGCAGCCGTCTTCTCACCGATGCCGCGCACGCCGGGAACGTTGTCGCTCGTGTCACCCACCAGTGCCAGGTAATCGATGATCTGGTCGGCGCGCAGGCCGAACTGGGCTTCCAGCGCGGCCGGATCCAGCTCGTTCTCCAGCACACTGGTTTTGCCGGGACGGATGACGTGCACATGGTCATTCACCAGTTGCAGGAGATCCTTGTCGCCCGAAACGATCTGGACGGCCTGGTCGTGGCCCCAGCGGCGCGCGAGCGTCGCGATCACGTCGTCGGCTTCAAATCCCGGCGCGGCGAGACGCACGATGCCCATGATGTCGAGCGCGTGCAGAATCACCGGCAGCTGCATGCTGAGTCCGTCCGGCATGCCGGGGCGCTGCGCTTTGTACTGTTCGTACTTCTCGTGACGGAAGGTCTTGCCCTCGCTGTCGAACACGACCGCGAGATGCGCGGGATGATACTTCTGGTCGAGCGAGAAGAGAGTGTTCAGAAAGCCGTAGATGGCGCCGGTTTCTTCGCCCTTGGAATTGCGCAGGGCGGCTCCGCCCAGTGCGAAGAAGGAACGGTACGCCAGCGCGTGACCGTCGATCAGGTAGAGCGCCACGATGCGTCCCTATCCCGCCCGGTACAGGCCGTGTGCGAGCGCGTAGGCCGCCACACCCGCGGGGAGCTCGCCGTCGACATCGCGCCCCGCGGC
>DATEHD010000023.1:0-2123 GCA_035279765.1 Candidatus Krumholzibacteriia bacterium
GAGACGATGCCGAGCAGGAGCTTTTTCTTCATGCCGCGCCTGCGCCCGTCTTGCGTGCGCCGTGGCGCCACCGTTCATGCACTTCGCGCGGCGCTACCACCGTGGGTGCTGTCACGAAACGCTCGTGCCATAGCTGGAAGCAAAGGAGCCCCCAGATGGAGAAGCTGTGGTCCTGTGTGCGCGCGGCGTGCTCGTCGAGAAGCGTGCGCACCGCCTCGGGCCGGAAGAAGCCGGCGGCGGCCACGCGCTCGGGCGCCAGAATCTCGCGTGCGCGAACCCCCAGCTCGCCGTGGAGCCACGCGCTGACGGGTACGTTGAACCCGGCCTTCTTGCGCTCCAGGATGTTGCGCGGCAGAAGCGGAGCGAGCGCTTCTTTCAAGATGTGCTTCTGGCGCCGGCCGCGGAACTTGATCGAGGACGGAATGCGCGCCGCGAGCTCCATGAGCTCGTGGTCGAGGAAGGGACTGCGCGCCTCCAGCGCATTCGCCATCGACATGCGGTCCACCTTGGCCAGCATGTCCGCGGGCAGATAAAAACGGGTATCGGCGTAGAGCATGCGCGCGAGCGGATCGTCCGTGCCCGAGCGCCGGAAGTGCTCGCGGTAGAGCTCGCTGGTGGGGCGCATGGACACCTTCTCGCGAAACGAATCCGTGTAGAGCGCGCGCTTCGCGTTCTCGGAAAGAATCGCGCGCCACCAGAAGTGCGCGTCTTCGGCGTCGAGCTCGGCACCGCTCACGAAGCGCCGCGCCTTGAAGTCGAAGCTGACCTTGCCCGTCGAGACCGGGAGCGCGTTGACGATGCGGCGCACGATCTGCCGGCGCACAACGGCGGGAACGCGGCGGTACATCTCGCGCACGAACCACGCGTTGTACGTCGGATAGCCCGCAAAGGCCTCGTCGCCGCCGTCGCCGGTGAGCACCATGGTGACGTGCCCGCGCGCAAACTGCGATACCAGGTACACGGGAATCATGGAGGAGTCCGCGAGCGGGTCGTCGGCATACCAGATGAGCGCATCGAGCATGTCGACAACGTCCACGGTGGCGACGCGGCTCCGGTGCTCGGTGTGATACAGCGCCGCAACCTGCGCCGCGTATTTTGCCTCGCTGAATGATTTCTCCTCGAAGTCGATGGCAAAGGTGCGCACCGGCTCTTTCATCGCGCCGGCCATGAACGCCACCACCGCGCTCGAGTCGACACCGCCGGAGAGGAACGCACCGAAGGGAACGTCACTCACCAGGCGGATGCGCGTGGCTTCGTCGAGCTTGTCGCGCACACGGCGTGCCCACTCGTCTTCGGCCACGCCTTCCTCGGCTTCAAACCTGAGGTCCCAGTAGGGCCGCACCTGGACGCCGTTGGCGTCGCAGGTGAGCAATTCCCCCGGGCCGAGCTGGCGGATGCCGCGCAGCATCGTCATCGGTGCCGGAACATAGTTGAGCGACAGGTAATGGTGGAGCGTTTCGGGGTCGACCTCGCGCTTGACGGCCGGATGCTGGACGACGGCCTTGATCTCGCTTGCGAACACAAGCACGCCGCCGGTGTCGGCAAAATAGAGCGGCTTCACGCCCAGGCGGTCGCGCACAAGCAGGAGGCGCGAGCGCCGCGCGTCCCACAATGCAATGGCGAACATGCCGCGCAGCTTTTCCGGCATAGCGTCGCCATAGTCATCATAGAGATGGAGCATGGGCTCGATGTCGCCGCTGGTGGTGAAGCGACGGCCCGCAAGCGAGCGGCGGATGTCATGGAAGTTGTAGATCTCACCGTTGCAGACGATGACGCGCGAGCGGTCTTCGCTGTAGATGGGCTGGTGGCCGGTGGAAAGATCGATCACGGAGAGCCGCCGCATGCCCAGCGCCACCGGGCCGTCGACGTGGTGGCCGGCGTCGTCGGGACCGCGGTGCGTGAGCACGTCGGTCATGCGCGAGAGCACCGCGCCATCGGCGCGGGCGCCGTCAGAATAATGAAAGATGCCGCAGATCCCGCACACAGGCGCTCAACGCCGCTCGGAGTAACGGCGCTCGCGACGCATGGAAGCGACCTGGTCGGCAAGCAGTCCGAAGAAGAAGATGATGACCGACGATACGAGAAGAAAGAGAGCGGCCGTGGAGAGTCCGGTGCCGAACTTG
>DATEHD010000024.1:0-11220 GCA_035279765.1 Candidatus Krumholzibacteriia bacterium
GTTCGCGGACCTGAACCAGTACATCAACAATCGCTCGAGTCTCAATATTGACTATCGCTACTACAGCGACGATTGGGGTGTCTCGTCACACGCGGCGGGCATCAAGCTCAACCAGTACGTTACCGACAACCTGGTGTTTCGTTACCGCTACCGCTACTACACGCAGGCAGCGGCAACGTTTTATCGCGACGACTACACAACGCCCGGCGGCGTCAACGGCTACATGACCGGCGACTACCGCCTGGGCGATTTTGGCGCGCACCTCTTCGGAGGGCGCGTGAGCTGGAACACGGGCCGCTCGCTGCGGCGCATCGGCGTCACAGCGCCGGCCCAGTTGATGTTCAGCTACGAGCGCTACTTCAACAGCAACAACTTCTCGGCGTCAATCGTCGAGACGGGGCTGTCGATAGCGTTCTGAGCTGGACGAAACAAAGGAGCCGGGTATGAACAACCGGACCGTATTTATCACAACGCTCTTGCTCCTCGACGCGGCCGTCTGCCGCGCGGGCACCTTTGTTCCCGCACCGTACCTCCCGCGCGATCACGTGGACGTGCTCACCCGCCAGGTGGCGAACGACGAGTTCAGCCGCAACTTGATGGGCGCGCCCTACGCGACCGTAGTGGTCGGGCACGTGGACGTGTACGACAAGTTTCCCTATCTCGAGTCGCGCTACTTCCAGTTCGTCTCCGATCCCGCGTGGAATCGCGTCCTCATGGGCGAGATGGGCGCGGGCGTGGACGCATACGACGGCGCGGGCGGCAAATTTGGAAAACTGAACGATCCGCGCGGCCTGGCGACCGACGGCCGGGCACGCATCTTCATCGCCGATACCGGCAATGATCGCGTGCTCGCGTTCCGCGTGGTGACCGAATACGACCACGTCACGCTCGACCCGCTGTTCACGGTGGAGGGACTGGCGCGTCCTTACGGCGTCGCCTTTTCCGACGGCGGCACGGCGCTCGACACCAACGACGATCATCTCTATATCGCGAACACCGGCCGCAACGAAGTCCGCGCCTACGATCTGAACGACCGCGGTGCGCGCTTCGTGCACGCGACCGGTGATCTCGGCAGCGGCGTGGGCCGCTTTGCCGGACCGATGGCGATTACCGTCGGCCGCGAAAACGGCGCGAACACCGCCGACGTGTATGTTGCCGATGCCCACAACGGGCGCATTGTGCGTCTGCACGATGACGGCACCTCGTTCGCATGGGCGGCCGAAAAGAAAGACCTGGGCCTCGTCACGTCACTCGACACCGATGCCTGGGGCAACCTGTACGCCGCCGCGCCTCAGAGCGGCAGCGTGATGAAGTTGTCACCGTCGCTTGATGCGCTGGCCGGCTATTCCAACGGCATCGAGCGCCCGCGTGATTTTCACGTGGTGTTCGAGGATGTGCGTGACCATCGCAACGGCAGCGAGCGCGTCAGCGGGCGCGGCAACGGCGTGCTTGTGGAAGATTGGAACGGCCAGCACGGCATTCGCATGCTGAACCTGGGCGTCGATATTAGCAGTGCCCGCGCGGGCACACAGAGCGCGTCGTTCACGGTGGGCATTACGGATCGCGCCATGGTTACGGCCGACCTGGTGGACCCCGCCAGCGGCGAAGTGATCGCGCGCCACGACGCCGGCGTTCTCGATGCCGGTGCGCATACGGTTGCGTTTGCGGCGGACGATTATACAAGCACGTACAAGGCCGGCGAGTATCGCGCGGTCGTGCACGCTCGCTCGACATACGAGCACGGCGATCAGGCCACTGCCGACGTCACCGTCAAGCTCGCCAGCGGCGGTGCGCCGGCGCTTCCCTCGCGCCTGACGCTTCTCGGCAACTCGCCCAATCCGTTCAACCCGGAGACAACCATCCGCTTCATTGTGCCGGCCGGTGCGCGCCGCGATTACTCGGTGCGCATCTACGACGTCGCGGGACGTCTTGTGCGCGAGCTCGCATCCGGCAAGATCGACGCCGGCGCGCACGATGTGCGCTGGGACGGCTCCGATGACCATGGCGCCACCGTCAGCTCGGGCGTGTATCTCTACCGCGTGAGCGCGGGCAACGAAACCCAGCACGGCAAGATGGTGCTGCTGAAGTAGGCAACCATGCATTGGCGTAGTCGCATAATTGCAACGCGCGCGTTGCTCGCACTGCTTGTGATCGGCGTGACTGCCCTGCTCGGGTGTCTCGACGCGCCCGGCATCGATGACACGTGGACCAAGCTCGAGTTGCTCTCTTCGACGCCGAACCCGAAGCAGTCGCGCTCGGCGTCACAGCCGATCGATGTGTCTGTGAAGGGACGCATTACGTATCGCAGCATCCTCACCGGATTCCTGGTGGCCGAAGTGCGCTACAGCCCGACAATTTCAGCGGCGTCGGTGACACTCGATCCCGACAAGCACACGCTGCAGGATGCCGAAACCATCGACCGCATTCTCGCCAATTCGGTGACGACAGGTCGCGCGACGTACCCGAGCACGGGCTTCGACCACCTGATGCAGGACGTCGATCTCAAGTTCACGGCGCAGCTTCCGGCCGGTGCCACCACGGCCGGGGGCTGTTTCCTCCTCCTTTATATGGGGGACGGCAAGAAGATCGAGCGCCAGGGCCAGCCCGACACGCTCATCGTCACCCCGTTCCGTTCCACGTCGAAAGAAATCCTGCACACGGGCTTCGCACTCCACATCAACCCCTGATGCTGGTGCGCACAGTCATAGCAGCAACGCTGCTCGCCGCCATGCAGGCGGGCGGCGCGCGGGCGCAATCGGGCGATGACGCCCCGCAGGCTGCATGGCGCATCTCCATTGCGCCGGTCATCGGCGCCATGCTCTTCGACCCGCACCTTGCAGACTACCGCTGGGACACGTCCGTGGCCCTGCAGCCCGGCCTGCGTCTCGGCGTTCATCATGCGCGCTATTCGGCTGCACTGCGCACCTCGTGGTCGGCCACGGAACAATCGACAGGGCTCATCGGTGAAACGGAAGCGCCGCGCGTCCACTTGACCCAGCTCGATCTCGCCCTCGAAGGGCGTATCGCAACGCTGGCCGGCGTCGAGCTGTGGGGATCGGGGCACGGCGGCAGAATGTTTCTGGGCTACGAGCCCGACCAGATGACGGTGGATGCGGGCGGATCGCCCGTCACGGTGTCGTTCAACGCCATCAATGAATGGTGTTACGGCGCCGGACTCGCATTTCGTCGCGACGTGGCGCGACATCTGGCGCTCGGCTTGCAACTGGATGGAACCGGATTCCAACTGGATACGGCCCATCGCAGCGGCAGCGAGATCATCGAATCGCGCGAAGGTTTCATGAACTGGAGCCTGTCGCTGGCACTATTGGGATTCATGGATCTCGACCGGGCACGATAGGACGCAAATAGGAACGATATGCGCAATCGACTCGCCAGTGTTTTCTCGGGATACCTCCTGTTTGCAAGCGCGAACGCGGTGGCGGTACCGGCAGATTCCGCCGCTGTCGCGGCGTCACACATGGAGCCCGCCGATTCCGCCGCTGTCGCGGCGGG
Source organism: Candidatus Krumholzibacteriia bacterium (assembly GCA_035279765.1). Lineage (GTDB taxonomy): Bacteria > Krumholzibacteriota > Krumholzibacteriia > WVZY01 > JAKEHA01 > JAKEHA01. The sequence goes on from DATEHD010000024.1 coordinate 3,514, forward strand.
ATCTTCTGTCGCGGCGGCGCCACAGCTCAATGCACCCTACGTCCTGCGCGAAAAGAAAGTCCGCCTCAAAGGCGAGGACGATGTGGTGCGCAGCGGCCCCGGCAACACGTTCGCCATCGTGGGCGTGTATTCCAAGGGAAGCGAGTTCGTCGTCATCGCCAAGAAAGACGAGTGGTACAACATCCGTCTCTCCGATACCAACACGGGCTGGATCCATTCGTCACTGTGCCAGGAATTCGACGATATGTCGGACCTCGAGTTTCGTCCCAACCCGAAGCTCTTCTCGCGCATCGGCAGCTTCAGCTTCACCGCGTTCACGGGCGGTTACGCCTTCGATCGCAAATCCAACTCGCTGGTACTGGGCGGACGCGTCGGCTACTACCTCTTTGAGTTCATGGAAGTGGAAGGCAGCGTGGGCTGGACGCATGTGCAGCGGCCGGCGGAGATCGTCGAGTCGTTGTTCGACCTGCAGCTCGAAGAAGAAGATTTCCACATGGTGTATTACGCCATGAATGCCAACCTGAAACTCCTCCCCGGGCGCCAGATCGTGCCCTTCGTCACCGGCGGTGCGGGCAGCTCCATCATGCAGGGCTCCACCGAGGCCAGCTACAACTTCGGCATCGGCTGCGACACCTTCATCCGGAAAACCGCCGCGGTGCGCTTTGAGTTCCGCAACTACAGCTTCCATTCGGGAACCGAAGAAGCGCGTCGCAAGAACACCAATTTTGAATTCAGCGTGGGCACCACGTTCCTGTTCTAGGAGGCGACAATGCGAACGACAATCCTGCTCGTTTCAATTTGCGCCGCGTGGTGCAGCACGGCGTTGGCCGGCGATAAGCCGACTCCTCCCTTCTCCGCGCGCACAGGGTTGGACGCGGCGGTGAATGCGGCGCACACGTGGGCGGACGATGCGCAGCTGATCTATCTCGAGAACGACGAAGTGGTCGGGCCGGATGGAAGCGCACAGCGCTGGGGATATCTCTTCTACTCCGAGAATCGCGGACGCGCGCGCGGCTATTCCATCCGCGATGGAAAGCTTGACGAAGCGTCCGACCTCGATTTCGAGCTCGATGCTCCGCCGGTGTCGGACACCTGGATAGACAGCGGTGCGGCACTTGCGGCCGCCGAGAAAAAAGCGGGAGCAAAGTACTGCACCGAAAACAACGGTCGTCTCGCCAACATGCTCTTGATCCGCGGCGCATTCCACGAGCAAACGCCGAATGCGACCACATGGGCAGTCGTGTACACCTCGCCCTCCGCGCCCGCGTTGTTCGTGGTGGTCGATGCGACCAAGGGCGACGTCGTAAGGATGTGGAGGGGATGATGCGCGCGACCCTCATTTTCATGGTGATGTTGGTTTCCGGACCGGTCGCGCGTGCAGCGGACGCGACAACTCCCACGGCGGCCACGGTCCCCACCGATTCGGTGATCGAAACTCTCGAGGTAAAGCGCGAGGAGATCAAAGCCCCTGAGCACGAAAGCCTTCGCTTCCTGAAGGACCACCGCGTGTTCGTGCGCGCGCAGCTCGACAGGTTGCGCACGCAAGTGACGCGCGAGCACACCGCCGGCGCGGAAATTCTCGACGCGCGCTATCTGAAGCTCCAGGAGATGTCGGCCGCCATCGCCGCCGCGCAGGACACCATCGGCGGGCAGCAGGCACGCGCGGCGCAGCAATCGCTTCTGCACAGCGTGACCGACCTCGGCAAGCTCGAAGCCAGCATCGATCAGATGGATTCACTTCTCGCCGGCGAAGCGAAACGGCTGTTGTGGCTCGAGAAGGATTTTCTCGGCCACCAGGAGACGGCACTCGTGATTGTGATCCGCGGTCTTCCTGCACACGACCTTCCGGCCGGCCTCTCCATCAGCGAGGCAGGCGACATTACGCATGTCGCGCTCAGCGACAGCGATCGTCTATCGCTCGCGCAGGGCGGCATTGCACAGATCTACCACGAATTCGTCGAGCCGCGAACGCATGCGTTGCAGGTGAAGCTGGAGGGCGGCGTGTGGGACACGCGCCCCGCTTCGGTGATCACACTGGAGGCGCAGCGCGACAGGCTCACGTTTCTCGAGCTCGACCTGAGCCGTCCCGAGCAGGCCTCCCTCAACACACGCGTGTGGTATCGCTAGGAGCGCCTTCCGATGCGGCGAATCCTCATCGGTGCAGCGTGCGCGCTGGCGTTGTGGCAGGGTCCGGTCACGCCCTCGATCGCGGCTCAAACTGCCGGCGCGGACAGCGCCACAGTTGCCCACGTCGATTGGAACGCCTTCAACTACGGTCGCGCGGTGGATTGCTGGACACGCGGCGACTTCCGGGCCGCAGCCGGCTACCTGGAGAAAATTGACGTTACCGCCGGGTCGCCCTTTGCGAACGCAGACCGGGCCGCGTTTCTGCTCGCCACCGCATACCTCCGCCTGCATGATGCGCGCGGCTTCGACTCGGTTGCTGCACGCGCCGGCAGCGACAAAGGCTCGCCCTATCGTCGCTGGGTTCGTTACTGCGCGCTGATCGAGACGTCCGCACACGCGGGCGCGGCGACGACACTTTCCGCTCCCGACGAGTTTGCCGGCGGCGAGATGATGGAAGCCGCGTTGCTGCTCGACGCCGGAAACGCCCGGGCGGCGCTTGCCGTGCTTGACACCGCAAAGCCGGCCGGCTCCATGACGTCGGTCGCCATCTACCTGCACGCGATCGCCCGGCGCAGCCTGGGAGAAGATCCGGCGTCGGACTGGGAAGCGCTGGCGGCGCGCACGCCGGGCACACCGGCCGAGGCGGATCTCGTGGGGCGCGCGGCCATCGAGCTGGCCAGCGCGCGGATCGCACAGCCTGATCGCGCAGCGCGCGCGCTCGCGCTCACGCCGCATGCAAGCCGCTTCTATCCGCGTGCACTGCAGATGCAGGCTCTGCTCGCCATGGAGCACGGCGACACCACCGGTGCGGGCTCGACACTGCGCGCCGTGCAGCACGACTATCCACGCATCGCGGGGGCGTGCGACACCGAGCTCGCCCTCGGCTGCCTGATGATGAACAACGCCAACTGGGCGGCGGCGCTGCGCTATTTCGCAGCGGCTTCCACGCAGTGGGGGAAGGAATCCGCGGCCGTGTCGCATCTCGAGCACGGCGACGACACCAACGCGGCATGGAATGTGTGGGAAAACTCGGGTGTTTCGACCGACGAGCTGCGCCTGGCCTCCGACGCCCTCTTGGCGCGCGCGGGTGCGATTGCCGACGGCACCCTGCAAACATCGACGCCTCCGCCCGCGCCTGCGAGCGAGAGCGAGGCGCGCACGCTGTGGCCGGACGCTTCCCGCTTCGCGGTGCCCGACAGCCTGGTCGTGCTCGAGCAGTATGCGCCCACGCCCGACGAAATCGCACGCGTGCGCGGCATCGAGCAGAACGCCGTCAAGGTGCGCGCCGATCTGGCACTCGAGGACAAGCGTTACGCCGAGCGCCGTGAAGAACTGGAGCGCTGGGGGCGCTATCTTGGCCGCGGTGCCGCCTCCGCGCACGCCAGCACGGATACGCTGACCGCCACCATTGCGCAGCTCCGTGCGTTGATGGCACGGCTCGACGCCACCCTGGTGGAGCTCGCGCGCGTGCGTGACGCGTCGCTGGCCCACGTCAGCGCGCGGACCCACGACATGATCACGCGGCTCCAGGACGAGATCGTGTTCATGCAGGCCATCCGCCACTTCTACGTGGATGGACCCAACCGTGCCCGCCCCCCGAAGTTTCCCTCCACGGTGCCGTCGACAGCGGAGGTGCTGGCGCACGAGGAGGCGCTCGCGACCCAAACCGAACAGTACCTTCAATTTTTCGCGGCGCACTATGCGGATGTGATCCGGCTGTCATTCGACAAGGCCTGGCGCCCGCGCCTCGCCGACAATAGCAAGCGGCTGCTCGGCGCGCTCGAGACCGAGACGTGGCAGGCGCGCGGCATCGACGCGGCCATCGATTCGGCGCGCGCGCTGATCGCCACCGACCCGGAGCTGGCCGCGATCGCAACGCGGCAAACAACGCTCGCCGCCAGACGCGATTCGCTCGACGTGGCGGCCGTATCGGCGCGGCAGGCAATCACCGTGGCCGTGGGCGCGCGTGCCCGCGCGCTGCTCGTCACCGACCGCGAGACCATCGACTACCACCTGGCCGATGCGAGCTACCAGGTTGCCATCGAGGCAGCCACCGATTCGGTCAGCGCCGCCACGCCGGCCACGGCCGCGCTGCGCGACGGCGCCCGGGCGCGGTTGCGCAGCTTCGTCTCCGACTACCCCGCCAGCCCGGCCCGCGCCGAAAGCCGCTACCGGCTCGCCGACCTCGAGCTTCTCGCCGCGCGCGAAGAGTTTCGCGCGCGTATGTCCGGCTTCCTCGGCGGCGCGCCGGATGCAAAGCAGATGCAAAATCGTTCGCTCGCGCCGTTTGTGAATTACGACCCCGCCATCGAGCAGTACCAGGCGATTCTGCACGAAGACCCAACGTTTGCTCATACCGACGCCGTGCTCTTCAACCTCGGCATGATCCTGGCGGACGACGGCCGCCCCGACGCGATGCAGTATCTCGCGCGCCTGGTCGCCGATTTTCCGTCGTCGCCCGACGTGCAGGAGGCGTGGCTGCGTATGGCCAACGATCGCTTCGACGCACGCGACTTCGCCGCCGCGATCCCGCTCTTTTCTCACGCCGTCCAGGGCAACGATGCGTCGTTTACCGCCATGGCGCTCTATCGCCTGGGATGGTCCCAGTTCGAGCAGGAGCATTTCGACGACGCCGTCGACTCCTTTGCACACCTGATCGATCACTACAACGGTCACGCCGAAATCGCGCGCAAGATCGATCTCCGCCAGGAAGCCGAGGAATGTCTCGTGCACACGCTGGCGCGTGCGGGCGGCGCCGACGCCTTCACGCGCTATTTCGACAAGGCCGGCAAGCGCGAATACGAGTCGCGCGTGCTGGCGTCACTGGCATCCCTCTTCCGGGGCTCGAGTCTTTACGCCGAAGCGGCGCAGTGCGAAACCCTGTGGCTCGCGCGCTACCCCGACGATCCCACCGCGTTCGCAGCGGCCGAGCGCCTGGTGGACACGTACCGTCAGTGGAACAAACCCGACCTCGCGCGTGAAGCCAAACGCACGCAGGCCGACCGCTTTCTCCCCGGCACGGCGTGGTACCGCGCTCAGAAAGATGACAAGGTACGCACCGAGGCCAGCGACTTTGCGCGCAGCGCTTATCGTGAAACGGCCGCATTCGACCACGCCCAGGCCCGGAAGAGCAACGATCCGGGAGAGTGGCGCGATGCGCTGGCGCAGTACGAGGCGTATCTCAAGCAGTGGCCCGCCGCGGACGATTCGCCGCGCCTTCATTTCCTGGCCAGCGACGCGGCCGCACATCTCGAAGCGTACCCGTCCGCCATGCGCCACCTGAGCGCCAGCATGACCAGCGATTCGCTCTCGCTCGTGCACGACGCGGCGTGGCAGCGCGTGGTGGTTGCCGACGCCTGGTATCGACGCTCGCAGCGCGACACCCAGGCCGCCACCGGCACCGACTCGCTCGCCGCTCTGGTGCTCAAGACAGGCGATGAGTTCACGTCACGCTTCTCGAGCGATCCACGCTGCGCCGATGTGGCGTGGCGCCAGGGCAACGTGGCGCTCGCCCATCGTCGCTACGATGACGCGGCCACGAGACTCGAACGCTTTGGAACGCAGTTTCCCGCCGACAAGCGCGCGCTCACCGCGGTCGTGCGCAGCGGCGATGCTCGCTACCGGCTCGACGATTTCGAGGCCGCGGGGGCGACGTATGAGAAAGCGCTCGCGATGGCACGCACGGCGAAACGCGACTCGCTGGCGGGCGCACTCGAGACATCGATCCCCACCTGCTACTACCAGGCGGCGGAACGCGTGGCCAAAGCCGACAGCGCGGGCGGGGAGAAGAAGGCGGCACCCATGTTCGCGCGTGTGGCGCGCTCGTGGCCCGCGTTCCAACACGCCGACCTGGCGCTTTACCGCGCCGGACTGGGCTTTGCGGCCGACGGCAAGGTCGCCGACGCCACCGGCGCATGGGAAGAGCTCTTGCGCACGCATCCGAAGAGCGAATACGCGCGCGACAGCGCCGCGCAGATCGCGCTCGTGAACGAAAAAGCGGGCAAGCCCGCCGACGCCGCCGTTGCCTACGAACGCTTTGCAGCCATGTATCCGAAGGATGCCGACGCACCCGATGCGCTCCTCAAGTCCGCCGATCTGCGCGCCGCGGCCGGCGACGCTGCCGGTGCCGAGAAAGCGCGCACGCAGTTCATGGCGGCGTTTCCCGGCGAGACCGCGTCGGTGATGCAGATTCGCGCCACGCGCGCCCAGAATGAAATCGCCGCGATAGCGAACGGCGCGCCGACAGGCGCGCAGATTTCCTCTCTGTTGGCAAAGGGCTCGAAGTCAGAGCTTAAGGCTTACCTGACGCTCGCGACAGCCCACCCTGATCTGGCATCTCCATCGATCCTTGCCCAGGTTGACTTCCTGAAAGCGGAAGAAGCTCACGCGGCGTACGCGGCCATGAAGCTCACGCAACCGCTCACCAAGTCGATCGAGAAGAAGAAGGCAAAGCTCGAGGCGGTCATCGCGCTCTATGACCAGTGCTCGAAGCGCGCCGTCGCGGAATATACGCGCGCCAGTGCGCACCGCATCGGGCAGTCACTCATCGAATTCGGAGACGCGCTGAGCGCCAGCGAGCGGCCGAAAGGTTTGAGCGCGGACGATCTCGCCGCCTACAACGACGTGATCACCGAGCAGTGCTACACCTTCTACGACCGCGGCGAAGACGCCTGGTCGACGCTCTTGCGCCAGTCCGCGGGCGAGAAGGACGACCCCGGCAACTGGCTGGCACACACGCGCGAAGTATTGTGGCCGCGCCTGGGCGCGCGCTTCATGTTCCATCCCGAAGTGGACTATCCGATCGTGCGCGCCACGCCCCCCGCAACACCGTAGCGGAACGGGGATTGCAATAGAACCTTGGATATTCCCGGATTAACTACAAGTAACAACGAGGAATCATGCCGACCGTCCTGAGCGACCTTCGACACGACTTTGCATCGCGCGTTCTCGCTTCGCGACACGCGTCGCATGTGGCATACGGACGCCGCATGCTGGCCGGAGCCGTACTCGGCATGATGTGCTCGGTGCTGGGCGGTTGCTCGATGCTCGGTCTCGGCGGCAAAAACAGCGCTCCGGCGCGCGTCGAGAGCCGGCAGGAAGCACCCAGGCCCGACAAGTTTGCAGAAGCACGCGCGCAGATCCAGGCATCGCCGCGTGAGGCGTACTGGCCTTACCACCTGGCCGAGCTGTATCTCGCCGCGGATTCCACGGCAGAGGCCATCGACGCGCTCAAGGCGTCACTCACTGTCGATCCCGGCTATGCACCGTCGGTGTCGCTGCTCTCACGTGTCTACTACGACGCGCACATGCACCCGCAGGCTGTGACATTACTCGAAGACTATCTCGCTCACAATGCGACCGCGCCGGATGCGCTGCGCGCGTCGCTGGCGCTCAACTACGACGCGCTGGGCGACACCGAAAAGGCCGACGCGGCGCTTGCCGCGTGCGCGGCCGGTTCCCGCGACGCGGCCTCGGCGCGCGTGCTTTCGCGCCTGCGCGGCAACGACAACACCGCCCTTCTGGAAGAGGCGAAGCGCGCGCTGGACGACGATGCGAAGAGCGCGGCCAATCACAACAATT